>NZ_JASJOU010000006.1:0-300000 GCF_030068605.1 Xanthocytophaga agilis | reverse complement strand
CACAGCTGGGAGTTAAGATTGAGGCATATGTAAGCAAAGTAGGTAAGCTGGCTCTGGAAAAACATTACTCTGAATTGAATATCGCACTGGCAGAAGAAAATGCAGTTCGTTGCCCTGATCCGGAAACTGCTCAGAAGATGTTTGATCTGATTGATGCGACTCGTAAGAATGGAGATTCTATTGGAGGTATTGTAACGTGTGTGATCAAAGGAACGCCTGTAGGTTGGGGAGAACCAGTTTTTGATAAACTACATGCAGAGCTAGGCAAAGCTATGTTGGGAATTAATGCAGTGAAAGGATTTGAATATGGTAGTGGATTTGAAGGAGCATCCTGGTATGGCTCACAGCATAATGATGCCTTTTATACAGATGAACAGGGGAATGTGCATACACGCACCAATTACTCAGGAGGTATACAAGGTGGAATTAGTAATGGAGAAGATATTTACTTCAATGTAGCATTTAAACCTGTTGCTACTATTATGCAGGATCAGGAAAGTATTGATTTGCATGGCAATGTGGTAACTGTCACAGGCAAAGGCCGCCATGATCCGTGTGTAGTACCACGAGCGGTACCTATTGTTGAATCTATGGCAGCACTGGTACTTGCCGACTTTTATCTTCGAAACAGATCAGCCAGGGTATAAACTCTGGCTATTACTATAGTTATAGAAATTATTTTCTGTCACAAATACGCCATCTGTGAACTAACGGTTGTTCATGCAGACCCCCAAACGCTTCGCCTTTCCTTCATTACGCAAAATCGCTGACCTGATTTATAAGGGTCAGCCACTGCTATCTCACTTTGTGAGTGAAGGGGGAGAACATTATCTGTTTTATTGGATAGAGGGAGATCTGCTGCAAAATCGTTGGTTAGTTTGTCGGGTACGTCTCGAACAACTGGTTAAATACACCGATCGTAAACTCTCTCTGCAAAACATCTTTCTGGCTCCGCCGGATGGTTTTCTGTACTCATTAGAGACAGATAATGGGTCTGAACTGCAATACCGCAACGTACAGATTTTGTTTCCGGCAGATATACCAGCCCGCCAATTGCCTCCTAAGGATTCTTTGTACAAAGGTAATCCCCATGCTCAGCCTGTTGATTTACTGAACTTATCTGCTCAATACGATTCGGGCTTGCTGCAAATACATTTTAGTGAATCACCTAAGGTAGGCTATGGTACTATTGATTTATCACTGCTGGCACCTGCATTAAATCATCTGTATGAGATAGCGGATGGGCTGGGATTGAGTTATTATAAAAAGCAAACAGATACCCGACATCTGACCGAACGTTTTGTACGGGAAGATCATAAGAAACTTATTACGACAGCTTCTCATTACGAGTTGTTACACACACTCCCAGGTTCCTTTACTATACTGCTACGTCCCCGCAATCAGCAGTTGCCTATGTTTGGGCAGGAAAGTGAACCGGATAAGTTTAGCCGATACTGGTATGAGTTTATCCAGGCTAGTTTTGATTTTGAAAAACTGAAAGTCTTTGCAGACCAGATAGATGGACGCGTAGTAACCAGCTACCAGAATTTGCTGAAGCTGATCAAAACAAACCGTCTGCAGCTTCAGTTAAAGTGGGCTAACCATTATACGCAGTTACAATGGCAGCAGGGGATAGGCTACCAGGATGCTGGTCAGATTCTGGAAAATCTGAACCGGCTGGAATACCTGTCAGATCGTACGATTCAGCTTACAGGCAAGTTTGTGGCACTCAATATCCGTTCTAACCTCTACGTATTTGAAGCAGATGACAAATCGGTCTCAAAAGGAATGGTTACTCCTACACTGCATGCCAGCATGTCTTTGCTTTATTTTAACCGTAGGTATGAAGTAGTCATCCAACGTGTAGAGACCAAACAGGCAGGCAAGCCAAAACCCAAAACGAAAGATCTGTTAATTTCCTTCACAGAACTACAAACTCCTAACCGCACATTGTTTCAGCTCAATAATGGCTTGATCCCTGATCAGGAGCCATTCTGACAACTATTTAATCAAGATTATCCTGTTATCAGTTTATTTTGTGCATGGTTCTATACTTTTTTGTGTTTGAACTGAATTATGCTCACGAAGTTTTTTGTGGTGAATTCCGATCAAAAACAAAACTTGCGGTTAATTCTATGCAAAAACTTTTTTGCGGTGTATTCAACTCATCCGCATTTTTGCAAAGAACTCTAGGCAAAATATTCTTTCACTCAAAAAGGATGGACTTCCTTGTAAAAATAATTCATGCATATAGTTATGCCTAGAAAGCTACTTGAATTAAACTATGCACAACAGAAATTTTGGCAAGTTTCTTTTTTCTTTTCTTATTTATTTTTGTCCTTCTGAAAGAATCTTGTGACAATTAGAGCCAACTGCGGGTTCTGAGAGAAAAAATTACTCCAAAAGTAAAGGCCGCTTACCTTGCCAAAAGATTCTTTCAGAAGGACAGGAGGTAGGACATTCGGGTCTTTTAGATTGCAAGAGATATCAACGAAAATGTAAAAAGACACAAAAGATTTTCTCTATAACCAGATATAAAATATGCAACCCTCCTTATTAAATCGCTATCTTTTGCTTACTTAGTATTTCATAAACCAGTATATTCCTACACTAAAAACCTAACCCTATAAAGTATGAAAAAATATCTATCTCTCCTGGTATGGTGGATAGGGCTTCAGCTTGTTGCTCAGGATAACCTTACCTACCAAACCCCACCTAAAGCTATTGCGGATCTGATCAATGCACCTACTACTCCACGTGTCAGTATTGACACCAAGGGAAACTGGATGCTGATC
This sequence comes from Xanthocytophaga agilis, assembly GCF_030068605.1. Taxonomy (NCBI): domain Bacteria; kingdom Pseudomonadati; phylum Bacteroidota; class Cytophagia; order Cytophagales; family Rhodocytophagaceae; genus Xanthocytophaga; species Xanthocytophaga agilis. The sequence goes on along the minus strand of NZ_JASJOU010000006.1, from coordinate 297,205 downwards.
ATGCAGACAGCCAGTTATCCGGGAATAGCAGAGCTGGCAGAACCGGAGCTTCGTATTGCAGGCCTGCGGATCAATCCCCGTAACAATGGACCAAGCCGGATGAGTTATCTGACAGGTCTTTCGTTGAAAAACATTCGTACAGGAAAGGATATGCCAGTAACAGGACTGCCTCAGAATCCGCTTATCTCTAATGTAAGCTGGTCACCGGATGACTCCCAGATTGCGTTTTGTGTAACAGAAGGAGAAAATATTCAGTTGTATGTACTGGATGTAGCTACTGCCGCCGCCCACAAAGTAACAACTACACGAATCAACAGTGTATTAACTACTCCATTTATATGGTTATCAGATAATACACATCTTCTGGTTCTGTCTGTGCCTGATACCAGAGGCGCACTACCCGAAGCCCCCAAAGTGCCTAGCGGTCCCATTGTACAGGAGAACCTCGGCAAAAAAGCCCCTTCCCGTACCTATCAGGATCTGCTGAAAAGCCCTTATGACGAAGCCTTATTTGATTATTATGCTACCGCACAACTTACCAGAATTAATGTTAAAACGGCTGCTGTCGAAAAGCTGGGTAAACCTGCTCTTATTCAGAATTATCAGCCTTCTCCAGATGGAAAATATATTCTATTTCAGACCTATCACAAACCGTATTCTTATCTGGTAACAGTACGGTTATTTCCTCACAAAATAGAGCTACTGGATAGCAAGGCCAATCTGGTAAAACAACTGGCCGATGTACCACTGGCCGACAATATCCCTATTGGTTTCAGTGCTACCCGTACAGGACAACGTGAACACAACTGGCGCAGTGATGCTCCGGCAACGCTATACTGGATTGAAGCACAGGACAATGGCGACCCTAAAAACGACGTTCCTGTCAGAGATAAAGTATTTACACTATCTGCTCCGTTTACAGGCAATGCGGACGAACTAGCCTCAACCAAACTTCGCTTTGATGGCATTCGCTGGGGAAATGATAATCTGGCCTTAGTAAGTGAAAGCTGGTGGTCTACCCGTAAAGAGATAACCACAATCCTGAATCCTAAAACCAAAGCAACGACTGTTCTTTTTGACCGTTCGTATGAAGATACCTACAATAATCCCGGTTCGCCTGAATTAACTAAAAACCAGTATGGCCGCTATGTACTGGAAATTGTAGATAATAACTTAATCATGACTGGACAAGGTGCGTCACCGGAAGGAGATCGCCCGTTTGTCGATTTACTTAGTTTGAGCACGAAGAAAAGTACTCGCCTGTGGCGTTCTGCAGCGCCCTATTATGAAGTACCTGTAGCTATTCTGGATCTCAAAAAACAGGTATTATTGACTCGTCGCGAATCACTGACAGAAAACCCCAACTACTTTATACGCAACCTGAAAGCCCGTATAGCCCCTATAGCTGTTACTCAGTTCGCACACCCTTATCCGCAGATGAAAGATGTACAGAAACAGTTGCTCAAATACAAACGTGCCGATGGTGTGGAACTATCCGCTACTCTATATCTGCCAGCAGGTTATAAGAAAGAAGATGGTCCGCTGCCTACACTGATGGAAGCTTACCCTACAGAATTTAAAAGCAAAGATGCAGCCGGACAAGTAACCGGATCACCTTATCAGTTTACCTATATCTACTGGGGCTCACCTGTATTCTGGGCCACTCAAGGGTATGCTATCATGGAAAATGCGTCTATTCCTATTGTAGGAGAAGGGACTAAAGAACCCAATGACACCTATATTGAACAACTCGTTGCCGGAGCCAAAGGAGCCATTGACGAAGGAGTCCGGTTAGGTGTGGTAGATGCCAAACGTGTAGGAGTAATGGGACACTCTTATGGTGCCTTTATGACTGCCAATCTACTATCACACAGCAATCTCTTTAAAGCAGGAATTGCACGAAGCGGAGCTTACAACCGTACACTGACACCATTTGGATTTCAGGCAGAAGAAAGAACCTACTGGCAGGCACCAGATGTATATTTTAATATGTCACCATTCAGTTCTGCCGATAAAATCAAGACCCCTATACTGCTGATTCATGGAGAAGCGGATAATAATCCAGGAACTTTTCCGATTCAGAGTGAACGGTATTACAACGCCATCAAAGGCCATGGAGGCACTGCCCGTTATGTAGTGCTTCCCTATGAGAGTCATGGGTATCGTGGCAAAGAATCTATTCTTCATATGTTGTGGGAAATGGATAAATGGCTGGATACGTATGTAAAGAAAGCAGCCGTTAACTAAAACAGACTGGATCTTGTACGATCTGCCTTTTTGAATTACCTTAACTCGTCTTCCTGTAACTATGTATGGCATACTACAGGAGGACGAGTTTTTTATGAGACCTTATTTTGAAAGAATATCATCTATTGAAAGTTATGATTCATTCTCAGACTTTTAGTATAATCATACTTTAGAGATCCATAAAATCATAGAATTTCTACAATATATTTTATGGAATTTGTGTGGATCAGGCATCTTCTATGAAAAAACCTGGTCTTTTTATGAAAAATATGATCTCCTTATCTGTCGCCAATCCATGTACTGAAAAATGGGAACATTTTACACCTACCTCTCAGGGTGGCTTCTGTAGTTCCTGTAGTAAAAACGTAATTGATTTTACCCAAATGAGTGATCAGGAGGTACTGGATTTTTTCAAAAACAAACCTGCTTACACCTGTGGCCGCTTCCGCCCGGATCAGTTGAAAACCTATGTCGTAAAAAATCGGTCTGTTACACGTCCCCGCCGAAGCCTGGTTCAGGCTGGAGCTTTGGGTTTACTATTGCTTTTTGCAGGTAAGCACAGTTATTCTCAAAACCTGGCAGAAAAAACATTTACATCTGTTCAGTTACCACAAGAACATACAGAAAAAGACATCTCAGATAATCCTGGTCATACGATAGGAGGTATAGTAAAAGGAGATAATAATGAACCTCTTCCTGGAGTAAGTATCGTTCTGAAGGGTTCCTCCATTGGTACATCAACAGATGCAACAGGAAGGTTTCAGTTTCCAAAAGACTTAAAAGAAGGAGATGTTTTGATTTTTAGCTTTATTGGATATGAAATGCGGGAATATGTTATCACTAAAAATATACCAACTACATTTGAAATGACTTTATCTCTTGATATTGTTCCGTTAATGGGTGCAGTAGCTGTAGATAATCATTATCAAGCTAAACCTTCTGGTCTGAGTAACTTCTGGCAAAAGGTAAAGTCTATATTCTGATGATTGTTTTTTCCTGGCTTCCTGTAAAGAGTACCCTTCTTATACTATCCTGTTGCTTCTGTTTTTCTTTCAATCTGAAGGCCCAGATTACAGATGATAAAGCGAATGATTTTGCCAAGGCAGATAGTATGGCTGCTCTGTATCCCAATCATTCGCTTATCAACTTAAAAGAACTGGCAGATAAACTCACCAAACCTCTGGATACGGATGTAGATAAGTTCAGAGCTATTTTCAGATGGGTATGTGACAACATTGAAAGCGACTATAGCTTCTATGTAAAAAATAAAGCGAAACGGGAAAAACTAAATGATAAACCGGAAGAACTTGAGCAGTGGAATAAACAATCCAATCCTTATTTCTTCCGACGACTACTGCATGATCATAAGACCATTTGCTCCGGCTATGCGTATCTGGTTAAAGAACTCTGTTTTCAGGCAGGTATTACCTGCAAAATAATAGATGGTTATGGACGAACCGTTGATGCAAACATTGGTGGTACAGGCATACCCAATCATTCCTGGAATGCCGTGTATCTTGCCAACCAATGGTATCTCTGTGACGCCACCTGGTCTAGTGGGGTGATTGATTCGGAACAAAAACAATTTATCTCTCAATTTGATGAAGCCTATTTCCTGGCTCCTCCGGCATTGTTTGTTCGCAATCATTATCCGTTGGATACCGCCTGGACTTTGCTGAAAGAAAAACCGACGTTACACCAATTCCTAAATGGTCCTCTCATTTATAAAAAACTATTTTCATATAATGCTTCACCTGTTTACCCGGAAACGTTTACTGCTACAGCCACAAAAGGAGAAAAGTTCTCTTTTCGTTTTAATAAAGGAAGCGGTCTGGAAATAAAAAAAGTAGAGCTACAGCTTGTACAGGGCAGCCGAACAATTTCTGTCTATCCGAAACTATACACAGACGCTGAAGGACTTACTACAATAGATTATGTCTTTACCCACAAAGGAACGTATGTAGTACACATACTTTTTAATGGAGATTATGTAGTTACTTATACAGTTACTGTTTCAAGCAAATAGACGCTAAGGGGTCAGAAGGGTCGGATGCGGGTAAGTTGCGGGCAAGATCTAAGTGATTGATAATCAATGCGGGTAAGAAGGGTAGGTATTTTAGGGCTAAACGGTAGCAGAAGAATAGGAACAGAAAGGGTTAGTATATGCTATATTTAGTATTTTCTTTTTATATTATATATATAACACACGTAGTATAGAAAATATTCTTACCCTTTCTTACCCTAGCTGATTACCAATGGCTTACATCTGACCCGCAACCGACCCGCTTCTTACCCTTCTGACCTCGTACAGAGTAGCCATGAGATATGCAATCCTATATCCGTTTCTTCGTAATTCATAACTCACAGTAACTTAACAAAAAAGCACATTCTTACACACTCTTTTTTTTTTCTACATATATTTACATCTGTTGCTATTTTGGTATTAAAAGCGAGTTATCAATTTTACTACTAAAATACATGTCTCTGTTTTACCCACCCTCTCCTCAGAATGTTCCCCCTTCATTGACACAACCATCCAAAGCCTATGCTGCCAATATTGGCAAAGTAATGGTAGGTATTGTGCTCTTTATCTTACTATACATTCTTCTACTTGTAGCCTCTGTCTTTATGCTCTATTATGGAGTTATAGTAGGCCTTTTTATCATTTCCCTACGCGTTAATTTACTAACCATAGGGGCTGGTGGGGGTATAGTAGCCTTAACCGTTATGTTCTGCTGGTTTCTGATTAAGTTCATCTTTAAAACCCGACACAACGAAAATCCTCAACGGGTAGAAATTTTTGAAAAAGACTATCCTGAGTTATTCGCCTTTATTTATCAGGTGGCTACCGATGTGAAAGCACCTAAACCCAAAAGTGTGTTTTTGAGTCCGGACGTTAACGCTTGTGTGTTTTACAACTCCAGCTTTTTAAGCCTGTTTTTTCCTGTGTCAAAAAATCTTGAAATAGGTTTAGGACTGGTAAATTCACTAAATATAAGTGAGTTCAAGGCTGTATTAGCTCACGAGTTTGGTCATTTTTCACAACGTAGTATGAAGCTGGGTAGCTATACATACACTGTCAATCACATTCTGTATGATTTGATCTATGAATATGATAACTGGGATGCTACGCTTGTCAAGTGGGCAGAGGTTGGAGGTGTATTCAGTTGGTTCGCAGTTATTACGTTCCGTCTGGTTCAGGGCGTTCGCTGGATTTTACGCAAGGCATTTGAACAAATAAATCTGGCCTATATGAGCCTGTCGCGGGAAATGGAATACCATGCAGATTCAATAGCTGTTAGCCTGGCAGGTTCGAAAGCCATCAGTAGTGCATTACGTAGAATAGAATTTGGTAGTTCGGCTTATCAATCCACCATACATCAACTAAACCGTCTGGCAGAGGAGAAAATTCATACTAACAATGCCTTTGTGAATCACAAAGGTATGATTGCTTATCTGGCAAATGCATTTCAACTACAACAGGTTGACAATCTTCCGGTTATCACTGACGAAATGCTGAAAAAACATACCCAGGCATCACGTGTGTATATCAAAGACCAATGGGCTTCACACCCAAGCTTATCAGAACGGGAAGCCAATATCTTCAGAGCACCTGTAGATACGGTCATTGACCAACAATCTCCCTGGGTTCTGTTTGGCAACGTAGAAGCCATTCAACAAAGACTAACCAAATTGCTGTATAGCACAGAAATTTCTGAAGCAGAAAAGGGCGAAGAAAAGCAGGCAGATGAAGCTCAGCAAATGATTGTGGACTATATACAGAAGGAACAGCCCGATCCAATGTATAATGATTATTATGACAATCGCTATCTGGAATTATTTGATGTAGAGACATCATTACAAAACACAACATTGTCTGTACCTTCCACTATCAACAAACTCTTTACTGACGAAATAAAAGAGAAGATAACTTCATACAACAATAACCGAAACGACCTGGATATACTAGCCAATCTACGTGATGGTCATACACAAGCCCGCACCTTTGATTTTGATGGAAAGAAATACCACGTTTCTGACAGTAACCATTTATTTACTCAATTAGAGCAGGAGGTACAAGAGCAGCAACAATGGATGCAGCGTCAGGATGAAACTGTATTCCGATTTTATTATCTCAAAGCATTAGAGCAATCTCAGGAACAAGCCGATGTATACAAACAGGCCATGAAGAATCATCTGGAGCTGCAGACTTTCTTTCGGAAACTGATGGATTTTCGCTCCCGATTACAAATGGTACAGTACTGGGCATCATTGCAACAACACTGGGTAGAAGATAACTTCAATCAACTCAAACAAGAAACGATTTCACTGCACGGCAATCTGGAACAAATACTGCTGGATTCAGAAAAACTGGTTCAGCCTGCACCCAATCCCAACCAGTTTACGTTGCGCACACAACTGCTTCAAGAGCCTCTGACGAATGTACTTACTGACTTTACAGGAGAGGTGTACAATCAGTTTATACATCAATCCTATGATATACTGGGCAAAGGCAGTGAAATGTTTGACCAATCATTCAAGCATCTGATGACTGTACAGAAAGATATTCTCAACCAATCTGAGGTTTCAGCTTAACTGATTTTCTGTGAAGAGATTATTTTTCAAATTCTGGATATTAGATGTAGCTATCAGTATAAGATCCTATGCTTTTTAATAGAGCATAGGATCTTATGTTTTGAAATCTTTCCATCTTCGCTATTTCAGACAAAAGCATTGTATAGTATACCTATGGAGAATTCTAAAGAGTTTTTTGTTTTTTATTGCTTAAATTAAATTTTTCTCATAACTTATACTTTCTCTATCCCATTTTCTTAAAAAAAATGGATAGATATTTTGTTTGCACATAAAACCTCATTAAGTTTATAGACTAAATAGAAACATGAACATAGTAGCAAAATATATATATAAGTCTTGTTGTTGTCCTGAATTGTCATAGCAGGGCTTGCTATCCAATATTTTATATTCTAACACAAGCCCTTTGCCATTGTAAAGGGCTTATTTTTTACTAGTGCTATCAACAAACAAAAGTCTTCGAACAGAAGTGACAGTTTAAGTAAATGCAATTAATAACATCCCAATTTTTATAATATCATGCAAAGTTTCCGAACCGAACTGGAGAACCCGCTGGTTGAAAAAGAGATCATTGATCTGGAAAAAAAGATCGCGCTTTTTCGTGAAGGAAAAATCCACGATGAGAAGTTTCGTAGTCTACGATTGGTACGTGGTATATACGGCCAGCGTCAGCCCGGTGTACAGATGATCCGTATCAAATTGCCATTTGGTAAAATGACTGTCAAACAGATGTTACGGATTGCTGATGTATCTGATGAATATGCAACCGGAAATATGCACCTGACTACCCGTCAGGATGTACAGATTCACTTTGTAAGTCTGGACAAAACACCTGAATTATGGGCAAAGCTAGCACACGATGATATCACAATCCGTGAAGCTTGTGGTAATACGGTTCGTAATGTAACGGCTTCAGCCAATGCAGGTATTGATCCGGAAGAGCCATTTGATGTATCACCTTATGCAGACGCGATGTTCCGGTATTTCCTTCGGAATTCTATTAGTCAGGAACTAGGTCGTAAATTCAAAATAGCATTTTCAAGCAGCGATAAAGATACAGGCTTTACTTTCATGCACGATATCGGTCTGATTCCAAAAGTAAAGATCGAAAATGGCAAAGAAGTTCGCGGTTTTAAGGTAATGCTTGGCGGAGGATTAGGCGCACAGCCTTATCTGGCATTTGTGGCCTATGAGTTTTTGGAAGAAGATAAATTTATTCCTTTTACAGAAGGGGTAGTACGTATCTTTGACCGATATGGAGAGCGGAACCGCCGTCACAAAGCCCGCCTTAAGTTTTTGATTGAAGAACTGGGATTTGAAACCTTCATGGAACTGGTAGCTCAAGAACAAAAGGCACTGAAAAACAAAACTTTCCAGGTTGACACTACTACAGTAGGACAACCAGAGCCTGCGCCTGAAAACAATATTCCGGAAAGTGCTAAATCACTGGACATTGTACAGGTTACTGCCACGAAAAAATACAAAGACTGGTATGCAACCAACGTATTCGAGCAAAAGCAAAAGGGATTTTATGGTGTACAGATTAAAGTACATCTGGGGGATATTCCTACTGTGATAGTTCGCAAGCTGGCTCCTATTGTAGAGACATATGCAGCAGATGATGTTCGGGTAACTGTTAACCAAGGTTTACTCCTGAAATATGTACGTCCGGAATACCTGCCATATGTATTTGCAGCTCTGGACGAAATTGGCTTGGCAGAACCAGGATTTGATAGCACAGCTGATGTGACTGCATGTCCGGGAACGGATACCTGTAACCTGGCAATCTCCAGCAGTACAGGTATCAGTGCAGAACTGGAACGTGTAATGAACGAAGAGTATCCGGATCTGATTCACAACCAGGATATCAAAATCAAAATTAGTGGATGTATGAATGGTTGTGCGCAGCATAGTGCCTGTCAGATAGGCTTCCATGGAAGTTCTGTAAAGAAAGGTGCGGCGGTATTGCCAGCTCTTCAGGTGATGCTGGGTGGTGGTATAGAAGGAAATGGAATAGGAAGTATCGGTGACAAAGTGATCAAAGTTCCAAGTCGTCGTGGTCCGGATGTATTGCGCTGGTTAATCAATGACTACGAAGCCAATGCAGCGGATGGTGAATATTTCAACAACTACTACCGTCGTCAGGGCAAAGACTACTTCTATAAACTGCTGAAACCACTGGCGAATTTGGATAACCTGTCTCCACTGGATTATGTAGACTGGGGCAAAACAGAAAACTTTGAAACAGCAATTGGTGTAGGAGAGTGTGCAGGAGTGGTAATTGACCTGGTATCAACCTTATTCTATGAGTCTGAGGAGAAATTAGCCTGGGCTAAGGAAGCCTTCGAATTACAAGCTTACGCCGACAGCATCTACCATAGTTATGCCGCTATGGTTAGCTCTGCCAAAGCATTTCTGTTAACTCAGAATGTAAACTGTAACTCACAGCATGGCATTATGAAAGATTTTGATACACATGCTGTCCAGACAGGTACCATTACACTACCTACTGATTTTAAAACGTATATTCTGCAAATCAACGAAAATGAACCATCTGAAGCATTTGCCACAAGCTATATGCAGGATGCCATTCGTTTCCATGAGCAGGTTGTAGCTGCCCGTCAGCGTATGATCATGCAGGAAGCATAGAGTGTATAATATCTTCAAAATAGAAAAATGCCTGAAGATGTAGTTTCAGGCATTTTCTTTGTATAACCAGTAGATGTTCTAAGTTTTAATTTAGAACATGTGAGTACTAATTCACTTCCAGTTCATCCTTGGTAGGTAGTTTCGGAAAAGTGGCATGCGGCTCCGTCTGATACCAGAACACAGTCGATGAGATATCATCCTTTAATGGTAGATAACGCCCGCCATCTCTCCATCCCAGTGCTTGTACAGTTACCCTAAGATCTTTATCAAACCGAATCGGATCTGTAATATGCCAGCGGTACATACCAAACCGTTGCTGAGATTGATACAATCCATCAGGTCGGATTACCTGATGCAGGCCTGTATAAGGAGATGAGAACTCCTGGTATTTTCCTTTATTATCAAAGTTATAGGAACCACAGAAATAATCTTCCAGTCCGGTTCCATTGACAGTAGGAAAATCTTTATCCCCATCCATATAAAACTTCATTTCTCCTTCGCCCCACCAGCCATTGCTATTTACACCCCAGGCTATGTATGTCCCCACATATTGCCCTTTGCCTTTTACACCATCCAACAGAGTATATACCTGCTTGTAGGGTAGGGGATTCACCCTACGAAACTGTGCATGAAAGTATGCTGCATCATCCGGAATATCTGTAAGGGTATAATCAATCTGATAATATAACATCATGGATTCATTGGCAATGTTCTCCATCGTAATCCGACATTTTTTACGAAAAGGCATAGTCCAGTAGCAGTTAAACGCACTTCCCGGATTTACCGCTACAGCCAGTGACGTAATGGGTGCATACTGCTGCCATCCCATGCAGAAGAAATCTCCGACAGGAACCTCTACAGAAGGCTCTTTTTCATCATCCCAGTAGATACGTAAGATAGAATAGCGCCACTTGCCTGTTGGCGTCATCCAGATATGTTGTATAGCTCCTTGCCCTGTTATTTCTGCTAGTGTAAAGGTAGTCTTGCTTTTTATCTCCACACTGGGACTTACCTTCCAGCCTTGTCCCAGATCTTGCGACGCATGCTTTCCTGTACCTTCTGTAGCCATTCCTCCCTTACCTTTTTCTCCTGTAAAATTCTCTGGGCTGATAGATCGGGTCTTGGCATCAGATGTACGGTACAAGTTTCCCATATGTGTATCAAGTCCATTAAATTTCTGTCCATAAGTAAAAGAGGACACACAAAGAAAACAGGCAAGCCCTAGAAGATACGAAATGCTTTTCATGCTAGTGTTTAGGTTACAGATGAATAAAACAACCAGATAACAACTTATGTAAAGCTAGTATTTTGTAGGTTGAGGCCACCTATCTCCACTTTAAAAAATTAAAAATGAAGCATTTATCTTAATTAACACACAAAGAAATTAGAGATCAGCCTCCGGTACGGAAAGCCATGACTAAAGGAAGGATTTAGTAGATAATGTATTATAGTTGTCAGTGACAACGGGATAGCCCAGATATGATGAAACAACTCTGCAGAGGAACCACTTATCCTGAAGATAGAAATAAGTGGTTTAAAGTTAATTAAATTACTTATTAGTTAAAGCCTAACCTCAAACGGAAGCCCGTCTGCACATATTTTCCATTTTGAAAAGTAGTTACGACTTCAGCTCCCAGGATTTTTAACAAACCTCTGAATCCATATCCGATCTCATACACATTGGTTTTAGTAGTCAGTAAGGCATTCACAAAAAGATTTTCACGGATGCCATACAATCGCAGAGAAGTAAACTGCGTAAACAGCAAACGATTAATCTGCTGACTGGCATGTGCCTGTAAATAATTATGTGTGGTAGAATAGTTATAGTAGTCCAAAAGACGGAAGAAGTCAAATCCTTCAGGCTGGAACCGTGTTTGGTTACCATTAAAGTGTTTGAAATCCATTAAGTAATTGGGCTTTTGTGGTCCGTAGAACAGTCCGCCACGTATCAGATAACGGAATCCACCTCTTAAAAAGCGAAATTCATCATTCACACTAAGCTCCAGCTGGTTAAAATGTACATCGCCAAACCCTGATCGGTTGTTGATTGTAAACACAGGAGAGTTATTGTTAATCAAATAACGACGACCATTATAAATACCAGCCTTTGCAAATGGCCGGATAGTTAAAGAACTAGCCCATATCCAGGCATTATGATCAGGGAAAGCCGTCTGATCCTGCAATTCAATATTACTTGGATCATTGCTGGTCAACTCACGTTTTTTAAAATCAAACCAGCTGTATTCAGTTCTGTTTACTAATCGATCACGATGTTCGAATGCAATTGACGTAGAAAAGGAGACTTTTTCAGTAAAGCGTTTGTTCCACTGTACACTGGCAAATGTTTTTTCATATATTTTCATATAGTTCCGCTCCCACAACAAGGTATTCACAGTATTGACTCCTTCCGGAATGGGATTATTAGCATTGAACTGAAATATATTATGTCCAGCTGATATAGAAAATGACTGTTGTTGGTTTCCTCTCGAAAACTGCAATCCCCCATTTAAATGGCTTCTTTCGAAAGAATACCTGAGATTACCTTCCAGACTCCATCGTGAATCTTTATTCACTCGTTCTGTATATCTCATCCGTGTTCTTAAAACTGTTCCTTCTACTGTATTGAAAAAACCCACATTGTTCCAGATAAAATAATCCGGATTATTCAGGTTCAATAAAGGAGAGTCAAAAGAAAAAGTACGCGGATACCATTCGTTTTCTGGTTGTTTTCCATAGTTATAGGTATGTCCAAAAATCAAATGAGTAAGCCGAAAACGAGGCAGACTTTTAATGGAATCTTTCTTTATCTTATCTTCATTGGCTTTGTAAAGACTGTCAGCCTGTTTATATCCCTTGATCTCTGTATCTGTTAATGGGACTTGTCTCTCATCTTCCCAGAATGAGGATGGTCTTTTTCTGGCAAGTGTATCTACATCAAAAGAATAATCCCGCATTACAGTCACATCTTCTCCACGTTCTTTGCGTTCTTTTCGATCTTCCCTTTCCATTTCTCTGCTTAACTGACGCAATTGCTTTCGGGTCAATTCTTTCTGTTTCAGAGCTGTTTCTGTATTGATCTTCTGTTTTCGTACTTCTGCAGCCTTTTCTTTATCAATCTTCTCGTCCACTACTACCGGCTGCTGATGGTATTTCGGATTGATTTTAAGCTGATAGTTTCGTACAGAGGTCACATAGCGAGCTTCTCCCTCCGCTCCAAATAGATTGGCTTTTACAGTAATCTCTGATTGTATAGGCATCCAGACATCCTGTGTCAGGTTGTAGATCTGTTGCAGATTATAGTTTATACCATTTTCATCTGTAAACTTAAATCGATAACTATGAATACTCCATAACTGATCTACAATATAAATAGAACCCTCTATTACATTTTGTCCTTTGATCTTAGGAGTTACCTTAATTCGATTCACCCATTTTCCGTTTTCTTCAAAACCACCTTCATACGTAAAGCGGTAATAGTTAAAAGCCTTAGGCGAAAGTGGCAGAATAATTCCGAAGAAAGCAGGTTGATAGATATTTAGCTGAGCAAAGTTGATAGCAGGTTGTGTGCCAGGAGGGAGATTAGAACGGATAGAAACAGCCTTTTCTTTTACTTTGTCAGGCTGCTGAAAGCTAATTTCATTAATAGATTCCAGCACATAGGTGGTTCCTACCTGAATGTTGTTTTTCTTAAGCGCCCCTTTCAGCAGAAACGGAACATCAATAACACGGAACGTACCTTTTACATAGGTTCTGGCAGACCAACTATCTACTTCCAGCATATGAAAACGTGCCATGCTAATAGTTTTCCGCATGATAGTATAGGCAGCATCTTCATCTGAAGAACCCACCTTTACTTCATTGAGCTGTACTACGGCTTCCTGCATAGTAACATCCACAGTCACATACTCATCACCCACCTCAATTGACTTATTCAAAACCTGATAGCCGAGGTATTGAAACTGAAGTTCGTAAGTTCCTGGTTTCAGGGTAACTTCGTATTTTCCATCTTCATTCGCCATTGTCCCAATACTTGTATTCTTTACCAGAATAGAGGTATAAGGCATAACTTCCCCTTTGGTATTCTTGATAGTACCACGTATCCCTCCGGCAATACTTGTCTGACTGTAGAAAAAGTAAATAGCAATAAGAAGTGTAAACGTCCACAGTCTCATAAAAGTATTTGAATAGGATAAGTGTTTGTGCTAAAACGGATAAAACGGCCGCTCTAGTATGAAGTTTGTCGTATGCCCGTCACATAGGCTATGAAAAAAATATACCAGAAAGCGATCTCGTGTGTGCTTTCTGGTATATAGAATGTAAAAAAGTAAAATAGGGTTGCAAAAGCAACTATTTAAATATTTTTAACTAAAAAGGAATCCGTATTTATACAGCTTGCTGCAACATGGTAAGTCGGCGATACACTCCAGCTTCTTTTTCCAGTAGTTCCTGATGATGCCCTCTTTCTACAATCTGGCCATTCTGAATCACCAGAATCTCGTCAGCCTCTTGAATGGTACTCAATCGATGCGCAATCACTAGTGCAGTACGACCCTTCATAAGATTGCTTAATGCTTCCTGTACTAGCTTTTCTGATTCTGTATCCAAGGCAGAAGTTGCCTCATCAAGAATAAGGATAGAAGGATTTTTAAATACGGCACGTGCAATACTCAACCGCTGTTGCTGACCACCTGATAACTTACTTCCCCGATCACCAATGACTGTCTGATAGCCATCTTCCTTTGCAATAATGAAATCGTGTGCATTGGCAATTTTAGCTGCACGAATGACATCCTCCTCTTTCGCATCTGGTTGCCCAAACGCAATGTTATTAAATATGGTGTCATTAAATAAGATGGATTGCTGGGTTACAATCCCCATCTCATTGCGTAAAGACTCTAATGTATAACTTCGAACATCTTTACCATCTAATAGAATACTTCCTCCTTCTACATCATAAAACCGTGGAATCAAATCTGCTATAGTTGATTTACCACCACCAGATCCACCCACCAATGCAATTGTTTTGCCTTTAGGAATATAGAAGTTAATATCTTTTAAAACCTGTTTTTCCTCATAGGAGAAAGTCACATTTTTAAACTCAATACCCTTTGAAAAGCTAGTTAATTCCAGAGCATCTGGGGCACTCTGTACTACTTCTGGAGCGTCTATCACTGATAATATACGCTCTCCAGCAGCCTGTGCACGCTGAATGCCTGATAGAGAAGATACAATGGCTTTGGCAGGTCTTAGTACCTGAGAGAAGGTTGCAATGTAAGTAATAAACTCACTTGCCTTCAATGTGGCAGTTCCGTCATTGTTCAGAATCAGACTCCCGCCATATACCAGGATACCTGCTACCACCATTACCCCGGAAGCCTCTGAAAATGCAGGAGCTAACTCCCGTTTATTCCCCATCCGGCGGGTTGTCTCACGGTAATGGTTATTCTCTTGCTCAAACTTTTTCAAAACATATGACTGCGCATTGAACGAACTAATAATACGAACCCCTGATAAGGTTTCTTCAATGATAGACATTAACCGTCCTGCTGATTCCTGTCCTTCTTTAGCTTGCTGCTTTAGCGACTTAGTCACCCAGGCAATTATTACCCCTGATATAGGAATAACTATCAGTGTAAATATGGTTAGCTCCCAGGAAATGGCAAACAAGAGAATAAAATACCCAACCAACAGAAAAGGTTCTTTAAAGATGGCGTCTAGAGTGTTAACCACTGACCCTTCCACTTCCTGTACATCCGTAGTCAGACGGGCTAGCAAATCTCCCTTGCGTTCATTATTAAAATATCCGACATGCAATCGTGTTACTTTTGCAAAGATAGCCTCCCGAAGACGTTTTACTGAATACGTACGGGCATCCTGTACTACTCGCTGGGCCATATACCGGAATAAATTGGTCAGTACTACTGCACCAACAATCACTCCGGTAACAAAATATAGAACCGACATTCTGTTACCAGATGCACTGTATTTATAAAAGTAATAATAGAAGAGATCTTTCAAGTAGCCAAACTCCAAAGCAAAGGTTGGTTTATTTACCAGCTGCTGAGCTTTTTCAGGTTCAATCTGCCCAAACAAAATATCCAGCAAAGGAATAAGAAGCCCAAATTGAAAAATACCAAATATGATGCTCAGCAGGGAGAAAATAAAAAAGGGGGTTACAAAACGGCTAAATGGCCGTGCATAACTAATCAGACGTAAATAAGTTTTCATTAATCAGGAAGTATAGACTCATACTCATTTCTACTATTAGTGTAAAAATGCAAGTGGTTGAAAGGTGCAAATATAACAAATGACGAATGGAGAACCTTTTTATTTTGATGAGGGGTAGTAAAACTTACCAACTAACCAGACTTTAGAGAAAAATGAGTTAAAAACGGCAAACCTGAAAATTTCCCTCACTCCACTTTTTTTACTCTTCAACAGGACTATTTGTCACTTCAACACCGGACATCTTTTATATCATCCCACCCGTTTGCTATTTTGAATCATCAAAACTGAACCTTAAAGGGAAGAGATGGAGGATCTTTTATTCTGTTTATCAGCCATATGTATGTTTATTTTATAAAAACAGTAAACAACCCTTGCTTACTAAACACTGTTCAGTAAATTTGCATCGATTACACCAATACGATAACCTATGGGAATCTCTGAGAGAAAAGAACGGGAAAAGCAGGAAATGAAAAGTCTGATATTGGAAACAGCCACTCAGATGTTTCTGGAGCACGGATTTGAAAAAACCTCGCTGCGCAATATTGCTGAAAAAATTGAGTACAGTCCGGCAACGATCTATCTATATTACAAAGATAAGAATCAGCTTTTTTATGATGTCCATGAAAAAGGATTTGAGCTATTATCTGAAAAGATGACGCCATTAATGCGGATAGAAAATCCATTAGAGCGACTTTATAAAATGGGAGAGATATACCTGGACTTCGCTTTTCACAATCCGGAATACTATGACCTGATGTTTATCATGACTGCCCCTATGGAAGCCCTGCATGATGACAACTGGGATTGTGGCTTTGCTAATTACGAAATGTTGCGTCAAACCATTGCAGAGTGTATGGAGAAAGGCTTGATCAAAAAAGCTGATCTGGAAGTTACTACAGTCTCTGTATTCTCTTTTGTACATGGCCTGGTTTCACTAGCTATAAGGCAACGATTTAAAATGTATCCGGAAGAAACTCTTCCAGAATTATTTCGTCAGTCTATTGACAATATTCTAAACTTAATGAAAGCGTAAATTTTTTTAACCCATCACTAAACAGTGTTAACTTTTTAAAACATGATCACCAGGATTACAACGCGTTGTTTCCGGATGTTTACTGTCCTGTTGTTTCCCTCTATGTTATATGCCCAATCGGCTGTCTTAGAAGACTATGTAAAAGAAGGGATAAAAAGCAATCTGACTCTGAGGCAGGAAAATCTCGAACTTGAAAAAAGTATGGAGACACTAACACAGGTACGTGCATTGTATATGCCGCGAGTATATCTCAATGCCACCTATACACTTGCTTATGGAGGTCGGCGTCTGCAATTTCCGGTAGGTGATCTGCTTAACCCTGTGTATGCTACCTTAAATCAGATGACAGGTACAGATAAGTTTCCTTCGGTTCAGAATGTGGATATACAACTTGCTCCCAATAATTTCCAAGAAACAACGATTGCCTTTCAGCAATCTATTTTTAACTCTGATATATACTTTAGCTACAAAATTCAGAAGGATCTTGTTTCGGCTCAACTTGCCAGACGTAATGTATACGAAAATGAATTGCGATACACTATTGTAGAAGCCTATTATCAATATCTTCAGACTCTGGAAGCCAGTAAAGTACTGACTCAGTCAAAAACGATATTACAGGAGTTATTAAAACTAAATCAGAAGCTAGTTGCTAATAATACAGCTACCAAAGATGTGGTATTCTCTTCTGAATATGAGATCTCAAAAATAGAGCAACAGTTAGCTTTTGCAGAGAAAAATGAACAGACGGCCCGGTCTTACTTCAACTTTTTGCTGAATCGGGATTTGACTAGTTCTATTCTGGTCGATTCTGCTGCATATACTTCTGCTGCTCAAACATCTTTAACAGATCTCGAACAAACAGCTCTTTCCAACCGTCAGGAGATCCAGCAGATTAACCATAGTATCAAAGCAAACGAAAACAACATACGGCTTAATCGCAATAACCGGCTGCTACCCAATGTATTTGTAGGAGGTAGTGTAGGATATCAGGGATTTGGCTATACATTTGATTCTTCGCAACAGTACGCGATTGCACAATTTGGTCTTCAGTGGAATATATTCAAAGGAGGAGAAAAACGGTCCAAAGAACAGCAATCCCGTATCCAGGCCAACCTGCTTTCCAGTAAATTCACAGAACTACAACAGCAGATACGCTTACAGGTTACTCAGGCCTATTACGATTTGCAGGCATCCCGAAAAAGTTTGACAGCAGCCGAAGAAGGGTTAAATAAAGCATTACAATCTTTCCGGATTATAGACAGCCGTTATCGCAACAACCAGGCTCTACTGGTTGAATTTTTACGGGCAGAGAACGATGTCACAACTGCCCGACTATCTGTCTCTATTGCGCGATATGACTTACAAGCCAAACAAGCTCAGCTAAATAAAGTCATTGCACTACAGTAATAGACACACTTTACAAGAATTTAGACCATCTTCTCTTACTCAGTTAGTATAGAAACTACTATGAAAAACCTTCGCCTACCTTCATACTTAGTACTACTGGCACTCGGACTAGCACCCATGAGTTTTGTAGCTTGCCAGAAAGCCAAATCCACTACAGCTGCACAGAAAGACGATACGTCCGTTGCGATACAAACGGCTCCTGTCAAAGAAGAAACCCGTACCGAATCTGTGTTTACATCAGGATTGATCTCATCTGACGTAGAAGCTCGCTTATCGTTTAAGACAGGTGGAATTATTGATAAAATCTATGTAAAGGAGGGACAAAAAGTAAGTCAGGGACAACTACTGGCAACTTTAAACCTGACTGAAATCAATGCCCAGGTACTACAAGCCCGCCAGTCATACGAGAAAGCGGAACGTGATCTGCAACGCGTGAAAGGACTCTATGCAGACACAGCAGCGACCCTGGAACAGCTTCAGAATGTAACTACAGCACAGGAAGTGGCACGCCAAAACCTCACGATTGCACAGTTTAACCAGAATTACTCTCAACTTCGTGCTACAACAAGTGGTACTGTCCTGAAAAAACTGATGAATGAAGGGGAACTGGCTAGTCCTGGTGCACAAGTATTATATGTAGCTGCCACCGGACAACAAAACTGGGTCGTACGTGTAGGTGTCTCAGATAAAGACTGGGCAAAGCTTTCAATTGGAGACAAAGCCAAAGTAGCACTGGATGCCTACCCCAATGATTCATTTGAAGGAATTGTAACAGAATTAGCTCAGGCAGCAGATCCACAGAATAAACTGTATGAGATAGAAGTACAGGTAAAACCAGGTAATAAGCGTTTTGCACCTGGCTTATTTGCTCGTGCAGAAATCGTCCCGAATGAAAGTCATACCTATTCCATTATTCCGATTGAAGCCTTAGTAGAGGGTAATGGTCAGCAAGCCTTTGTATATGTAGTCAGTTCAGACAAACACACTGTAAAGAAACTACCTGTTCGGGTTGCATTTTTTGATAACCAAAGAGCTATGATTGCCAGTGGACTCGAAGGAATAAAAGAGGTAGTAACTGCAGGCGCCTCCTTCCTTACTGAAGGAGCGGATGTAGCTGTTATGAACGATTCCGGCACAAGCAAATAGTGTTTTGCTACATACGCTGACTATATAGCCATTCCCTTATTTTTAATTTTACCTGAAGATGCACATAGCTGAATTTTCTGTCAAAAACTGGCAGTTTATGCTTGTCCTGTTTATAGCCGTTGTAGGACTTGGGCTTAACTCCCTTTTCAATATGCCCAGAGGAGAAGATCCCGAATTCCAGGCACCCTCGTTTAGTCTGGTCATTGTCTATCCTGGCACAGACCCTGCCGACATGGAAGAACTGGTGGTAGATCCGGTTGAGAAGCGATTAAACGAACTAGAAAATGTGAACAATATCTACTCCAGCATTGATGACGGTCTTGCCGTAGTTACTATTGAATACAAATACGAATCCGATCCGGATGAAAAATACCAGGAGATTGTTCGGGAAGTAAATGCACTTAAAACCATTTTACCGCAGGATATTTTCTCAATGAATATCCTGAAATTCTCACCTACAGATGTAAGTATCCTACAAACAGCTCTAGTGTCAGAGTCTGCCTCCTACAAAACGCTGGGAGACTATGCTGACAAGCTTAAAGAACGCCTGGAGAAAGTTAAAAGTCTGAAAAACGTAGATGACTGGGGCTATCCGGAACAAACTGTACGTATCTCACTAAACATTGAGAAGATGGCTCAGGAAGGTATTCCTCTGAATAGAGTAGTACAGGCACTACAAAGTGAAAATCTGAATATTCCTGCCGGAAGTGTAAATCTCAATACTCGGAAATTCAATGTTAAAACAAGTGGAGACTACTCCAATCTGGATGAAATGCGGAATACCATTGTGTATACCTCTGGTACTAAAATTATCTACCTGAAAGATGTTGCCAACATTGAGTTTAATTATGATGAAGAGAAACACCTTACCCGTATCAATGGAAAACGTTGTGTGTTGGTTACTGCCAGTCAAAAGTCTAACGAGAATATTTTCAGTGTAGGAGATAAGATTAACCCAGTACTGGAGTCGTTTAAAAAAGAATTACCTGTAGATATTAAGCTGGTGAAAAATTTTGATCAGTCGGTTAGTGTCAAGCACCGTCTTACAAGATTCGCTAAGGACTTCCTGATTGCGATTGTATTGGTATTGATCACATTACTTCCATTAGGTTGGCGTGCCTCTACAGTGGTTATGATCTCTATCCCATTATCCATAGCTATGGGGCTTGCAGCGTTAGACTATACCGGATTTACGATTAATCAGCTCAGTATTGTTGGGTTGATTGTTGCATTGGGTATTCTGGTAGACGACTCTATTGTGGTTGTTGAAAATATTGAGCGTTATCTTCGGGAAGGATATGGTAAAAAAGAAGCAGCGATTAAAGCGACCAAACAAATTACGTTTGCAGTAATTGGTTGTACTACAACATTGGTACTCGCGTTTATGCCATTGAACTTTTTACCTGAGGCATCAGGTGATTTTATCAGAAGCCTTCCAATGGCAGTAACATATACTATCATTGCCTCACTACTGGTTTCGCTTACAATTGTTCCTTTCTTATCCAGTCGTATTCTGGCACACCACCACAACCCGGAAGGAAACTTTTTTCTCCGTATCCTGAAGAAAGGTATCAGTGGTACATATAGTAAATTGTTACACAGGGCATTGGCTCACCCTATCATTACTTTGGTTGTAGCCGGGCTTATCTTTGGAGGGACACTGATGTTGTTACCGACAGTAGGTTTCAGTTTGTTTCCGAAATCAGAAAAGCCTATGTTTCTGATCAACATCGAAACACCGGAAGGATCTAACATTTACGAAACGGACAGAGTGACAAGATATGTAGAAGCTAATCTGCATAAGACACCAGAAGTTGCCTACTTCACTTCCAATGTTGGAAAAGGAAATCCTCGCATCTATTACAATGTCATTCAGAAAGGAGAGTCGCCAAACTTTGCGCAGATCTTTGTACAAACAGAAGAAATGCCCGTAGCTCAAAAGGTGGCTTTAATAGACCAGTTGCGGATAAAATTTCAGAAATACCCCAATGCCAAAATTGAGGTAAAGGACTTTGAACAAGGTCCTAATCAGGAGGCACCTATTGCCATACGTGTATTTGGTGAAGATCTGGATACCATGCGAACAGTAGCAGCCAAAGTAGAATCTATCCTGAAACAAACGGAAGGAACAATTTATGTAAACAACCCTCTGGCTAATCGCAAAACCAGTCTGAAAATACGTATCAATAAAGAAAAGGCCGGCTTATTGGGTATTCCGATTGTGGACATCAACCGTACCATACGATTAGCTGTAGCCGGACTAAATATTGGTGTATTTAAAGATGAGGATGGTGATGACTATAATATTGTAACTACTGTATCTAAAGGAAAATATGCAGATCTGGAAGTATTTAAAAATCTGTATGTTAACTCTGCCATCGGAACATCTGTGCCTCTCAAGCAGATTGCAGACATTCAGTTAGAAACTTCTACCAATCTGATCCGACACTATGACAAAGATCGGTATGTATCTGTGACTGCCTTCCTTAAGAGTGGCTATCTGACAGATAATGTATACCAACAGGTGTTGCAAAAGCTGGATGCGATGAAGTTTCCGGAAGGATTTTCATACAAAGCAGCTGGAGAACTGGAGAGCAGAGAGAAATCCTTTGGAGGTTTAGGGACGATCATACTGATTACAGCTTTTGGTTTTCTGGGTGTATTGATTCTGGAATTTGGCACTTTCAAAAGCTCTATTATCGTCTTATCGGTTATTCCACTGGGCATTGTAGGAGCCATCGTCATGCTTTTACTTACTGGCTATCCGATGTCATTTGTGGCAGTTATTGGATTAATTGCCCTAGTAGGAATAGAAGTGAAGAACTCGATTCTGCTGGTGGATTTTACCAATCAACTGCGGGAAGAGGGGATAGAGTTACAGGAAGCGATTGAACATGCAGGTGAAATCCGGTTCGTTCCGATTGTGTTAACTTCGCTGACAGCAATAGGGGGATTGATTCCTCTGGCAGTGGAAGGGAATCCTCTCTATTCACCATTGGCTCTTGTACTGATCGGAGGTTTGATCAGTTCAACTTTATTATCAAGAATTGTGACACCGATAATGTATAAGCTATTACCTCCAAAAGTTGAGTTGAAAAATCAACTGGTAGCCGGAGAATAAAACAGTCTTTCAATTTCAACACAAATCCTGATAATAGCTGGAAAAGACAAAGCGCCTGTTAAGAAACAGGCGCTTTGTCTTTTATTGGTAATGAGTCTATTCACCATCACTTGATTGAGTATCAGAATTTTTTTTATCCTCCAATCGCCCATTTTCCCGTAGCGCTTTCACCAGAAGGTATTCAATCTGTCCATTTAGGCTTCGAAATTCATCTTCAGCCCAGTGCTCCAGTGCATTCATTACATCAGCCCGGATACGTAAGGCAAATGCTTTTTTGTCCGTTTTGTCTGCCATCGTAATTGGTAGGGTTAATCAGGACCATCAGGCACCCAATGAATTTGTTTTAATGATATAAAGTTCCTGCGTTCAATACTGGTTGTGTGCCTTTTTCTCCACAAAGAACTACCAGTAAATTACTTACCATGGCCGCCTTACGTTCTTCATCCAATACAACGATCTCTTTTTCAGAAAGTTTGGATAAAGCCATTTCTACCATACCAACAGCACCTTCCACAATCTGACGGCGAGCTGCTACTACAGCCGTAGCTTGTTGACGTTGCAACATAGCTCCTGCTATTTCCTGTGCATAGGCAAGGTGGCTGATCCGGGCTTCCAGCACTTTAATACCTGCTCTGTCAAGACGTTCATTCAATTCTTTTTCCAGCAGATTATTTACCTGGTCAGCACTAGCTCTTAACGTAATGCCATCTGTATGTTCATCAATATCATCATAAGGAAATGTATTTGCCAGATGACGGACAGCTGCTTCACTTTGAATAACTACATATTGTTGGTAGTTTTCTACTTCCAGAGTTGCTTTCGCTGTATCCTGTACCTGCCAGACCAACACTGCACCTATCTCGATCGGGTTACCCAGTTTATCATTTACTTTCAATACATTTCCATTCTGGTTACGAGCTCGCAGCGAAATATGCCTTTTAGTAAAAAAAGGATTAATCCAGCAAAAACCTTCTCTTCGTGCTGTGCCTTTGTATTCGCCAAACAGTAATAATACCTTTGCTTCGTTGGGATTGTTTATAAAAAAGCCTGGCAGAATAAATACAAATGCTAATAGACAGAATGCACCCATCAGACTTGCCAAAGAAATTGGAGGTGTAGAAAAGTCTGCTATAATCAGCAAAATGCCAGCAATAAGAGTGATTAATTCAACGAATACCATAAGGTATCCAGAAAGAGGTAAATAAAGTTTTTCGCGTGTCATAGTAGTTTAAACTATAGTGATATTGTAATGATATCATATAGATATTAAATTTCCAATTATTTATTAGTTTTATTTGTATATCTGTTACAATTAAAAGCAGAAAGAAGAAAGAAAGACTTGCCAGGCAGGAAGAGGGATATTATTTTTGACTTTCGATTTTTTAACTCAGAAGCCCTTGTTTACACTTAAATATAGTTCCCTGAAAGAATTACCCTTCATTGCCGGTTTTCTGATAAAGCTGGCAGATGAATACAAAGTGTGGTTGCTAGAAGGAGAAATGGGTGCAGGTAAAACTACTCTTGTAAAAGCTGTCTGTGAAAAATTAGGTGTAGAAGATACTGTTCAAAGCCCTACTTTTGCCTTGGTCAACGAATATCTTACCGCGAAAGGTGAGTCCTGTTATCACTTTGATTTTTATCGCATTAAAGATGAAACAGAAGCAATGGATATGGGTATAGAAGAGTACTTTGACTCAAATAGTTATTGTTTTGTAGAGTGGTCGGCAAAAATTCCACATCTTTTACCTGCAAAATATCTGAAAATTAGTATTAATTTAGATGCGCAAAACGGCCGAATCTTAGAATTATCCAAACATGGGTAGCCAAATTTCCTCTTCCGGGATAGAAGAACTTGCCTCACAAACGGCATTATATCCGCAAGAATCATTGCTGGCAGTGAAAACTACGCAAAAGCAGTTGTTTATAGGTTTACCTAAAGAACGGGATCTGGATGAGAGCCGCCTGGTACTTACTCCAGAAGCCACGTCTATCCTTACACGCAATGGACATCGTATTTGTGTAGAAACTACGGCTGGCCAAGCTGCTAAGTTTAGTGATCAAGCCTACAGTGATGCAGGTGCCACTATTGTTTATTCTGCAAAAGAAGCTTTTGAGGCAGATATCGTCTTAAAAGTGGAACCTCCTACTGATGAAGAAATAGGATACTTGAAGCCTGGTAAAACATTGATCTCAGCACTGCAATCTGCCAAGCTTACCCATACATATATTGAAGCCTTAAACAAACGGAAGATTACAGCACTGGCATTTGAGTTGCTTCAGGACAAGGTGGGAGGTATGCCAGTAATTCGTGCTATGAGTGAGATTGCAGGCAATACAGTTATGCTTATTGCTGCTGAATACCTTAATAGTGCCAATAACGGACGTGGAATTATTCTTGGTGGTATTACTGGTGTTCCGCCTACCAAAGTGGTTGTACTTGGATCTGGCACAGTTGCTGAATATGCTGCCCGAACTGCTATGGGTATGGGTGCAGAGATTAAAGTATTTGATAGACATATCTACCGTCTCCGACGTCTTAAATATGCTGTAGGGCATCAGATTCATACCTCTACGCTGGAAACGGATTTACTGGCAGAGGCCCTTAACCGGGCTGATGTAGTGGTTGGTGCCATGCGTATGGAAGAAGGGCGCAGTCCAATTGTAGTGACCAATGAAATGGTATCGACCATGAAACCTGACTCTGTGATTGTGGATGTAAGTATCGACCAGGGCGGATGTTTTGAAACCTCAGAAATTACAACTCATCGCAATCCAATCTTCCGGAAGTATGGTGTAATTCATTATTGTGTACCTAATATTGCATCACGGGTTGCTCACACTGCTACAATGGCCTTGAGTCATATATTTACACCTTATTTGCTGGAAATGGGTACTTTGGGAGGGATTGATGAAATGATTTTCCGCAACAAGTGGTTTATGAAAGGTGTCTATACCTATAAGGGAAGTGTTACCAATCAGCATATTGCTAGAAAGTTTAATATGCCACATAAGGATCTGAATCTGCTTATGGCTGCTCGTCTGTAATAAGCAGATTCAGGTTGATTTTTTATCTTACCGATAAGTATATTGTTCAGAAAGTGATTGATTAGGTTGAGAATACTGATCAAATAACCGTTTCAGATACCACAAAATCACACTACATATTACCGCTGCTATCAGGGCCTGGCTCCAGGTGATCCATTCGGTGTGTTCCAGATCTATTTTTGCTTTTTCGGATTTATTAAAGAAAACGCCAAGCACAGTCACCCCATTATTGATAAAGTGTGCCCAGATAGCATACCATATATTACCAGACCAGACATACAAATAACCAAATACAACCCCAAGCAATAAGCGGGGAATGAACCCATCCAACTGAAAATGGATAAAACTGAAAATAGCACCTGTAACCCATACTGCTGCATGAGGATTCCTGAACCAGCGCAGAAATATGGATTGCATCGCAGCCCTGAACATAAGCTCTTCGCCAATAGCAGGCAAAACAGCAATTACAACAAGAGCAATAATTAGTTTAGGGAGCGATTCAAAATTGGTCAGAAATTGAGTCAATTCCCCTAATTTTTCCTGCTGACTACGAGACCAATCTTCAAAACCAGACAGCCAATCAGGTAAATCCCAGTTGCGATTCCATTGATAAATCCATTCGTTGAGAATGATGAAAGCCAATCCCAGAAAGACAATAAGCAATAAAGGAATAAAATCTATCTTCCCATTTGTATTAATTGATCGAAGAGTTTTACCTTCAATAAAAAACAAATAGATCCAGGCTGCAAGAATAAATCCA
Organism: Xanthocytophaga agilis; assembly: GCF_030068605.1. Classification (NCBI taxonomy): domain Bacteria; kingdom Pseudomonadati; phylum Bacteroidota; class Cytophagia; order Cytophagales; family Rhodocytophagaceae; genus Xanthocytophaga; species Xanthocytophaga agilis. Next base: position 270,976 of record NZ_JASJOU010000006.1, on the reverse strand, counting down.
CCAAATGAAGAGAATGCCTGCACAATCATCACTATTTCCCAGGCATGTGGGTGTGAGAAATCATTAGTGAGGATCTGTGGAATCTGTTGGAATGCAGCCATTGGATTTCCACTGAAATACGGAAGAGTAAATAGTATTCCCAACAGGCTCCCAAAAAATTGCCCCAGGAGGAAAAAACCAATTAATAATATAAAACCAATAGCTGGATTAACCAGTGGACGAGGCGGAAATGGTTGTTGCATAATAAAATGAACCAATAAATGGTTAGAGAGGTTTTCTTTTGCAAAGATACACGTAAATTATTGAGAGACCAGAATCTGACTGGACAGTTGCTGTTTAATAATGGTAAACTGTTCCGGTTGTTGACGGATTGCTCAAAAATTGAGTATCTTTGCAGATTTATTAATAGTAACTATTTATAATAAGAGTAAACAAGCTTTTGACTATGGCTAAGATTCGGGAGATAGAATTAGGAGAATTTCCGTTGCTCCTGGCTCCTATGGAGGATGTCAGTGATCCTCCTTTTCGTGCAGTATGTAAGGAAAACGGAGCAGACCTGATGTATACGGAGTTTATATCTTCCGAAGGGTTAATTCGGGATGCAGCCAAAAGTCGGCAGAAGCTGGATATATTTGAATACGAACGTCCTATTGGCATACAGCTGTTTGGAAGTGATGTGGAAACGATGGGCAAATGCGCTGAAATATCTACAGCAGCACAACCGGATCTGATCGATATTAATTATGGCTGCCCAGTAAAAAATGTAGCATGCAGAGGAGCTGGGGCTGCCTTGCTGCAAGATATTCCCAAGATGATCAAGATGACAGAGGCTGTTGTGAAGTCGACTCATCTGCCAGTCACTGTAAAAACGCGCCTGGGATGGGATGATAATACAAAGAACATTCTGGAGGTAGCAGAGCGGTTACAGGATATAGGTATTGAAGCACTTACCATTCATGGACGTACACGTGTACAGATGTATAAGGGAGAGGCTGACTGGACATTGATAGGTAAGGTAAAAGAAAACCCACGTATACGGATTCCTATATTTGGCAATGGAGATATTGATACACCTGAGAAGGCACTGGAATATAAAAACCGTTATGGTGTGGATGGTATTATGATTGGTCGTGCGTCGATTGGTTATCCATGGATCTTTCGGGAAATTAAACACTATCTCCATACAGGGGAGTATTTGACTCCACCTACTATCCAGGAACGGGTAGACGTATGCAAAAAACACCTGGATTTTTCTATTCGCTGGAAAGGTGACAAACTTGGAATCTTTGAAATGCGCCGCCATTATACCAATTATTTCAAAGGATTGGATCACTTTAAACCGTACCGGATGCGTTTGGTAGAATCACCTGATTATGCAGATATTCTTAGTATTCTGGACGAAGTAGCAAACCATTTCAATACAGTTATGATTTGATACAAAAACCAAAAGCGGCTGAAAGTTTCAGCCGCTTTTGGTTAAGAGTATTCTAACTTTATTCGCTACGTAGCGATTTAATCGGATTGATAATAGCAGTCTTAATAGCTTGGAAACTCACTGTCAGTAATGCTATAATCATTGTCAGTATACCTGCAGTTGCAAATATCCACCAGGAGAGATTTATCCGATAAGTGAAATCCTGCAGCCATTTATCCATAGCATACCATACTATAGGGGTAGCAATCAGGAAAGCAATAAAAACAAGTTTAACAAAATCTTTGGAAAGCAACATAACTACATCTGCGATAGAAGCTCCAAGTACTTTACGAATACCTATTTCCTTGGTACGCTGCATAGCTGTGTAGGCTGCCAGTCCAAATAAACCAAGACAAGCCAGCACAATAGCCAGAGAGGCAAACAAGGTAAAGATCTTGCCAGTTCGTTGCTCAGAACTATACATCTGGTTAAATTCATCATCCAGGAAGTGGTATTCAAAAGGATAGTGAGGTGCCAGTGATTGCCATTTTTCTTTGAGAAACTCTATTGTTTCCGGTAGTTGTTGTCCGGATAGTTTTACCATCATAACCCCATAGCTTTCTTTTTGTGGAAAGATTACCAGAGGTTCAATTTTCTGGTGCATGGAAGCAAAATGAAAATCTTTCACCACCGCCTTTATTTCTCCTTCTTTATTCAAAACCATACGTTTTCCTACTGCCTCTTCTACCTTCCAACCCAATGCTTTTACTGCGGATTCATTGACAATGTAGTGATAACGGTATTTTTCATAATCCTCTCCTGATACATCATTCATGTCTGTTTCTGAAAAATTGCTTCCGGCAATAATTTGCAATCCTAGCGTTTTCACAAAATCCTCATCTACTGGAATAGCGGTTACATACATGCTTTGTGACTCTGGCACTTCGGGTCTTCTCATACTATAGCCACCTTCAATAAAAGTGGGTGTTTCATAGGCAAGTGTAACAGATTGAATATTAGGATTGCGTTTAAATTCTGTTTTAATAGTTGAGATACTCTTCTGGATCTTCCCATCTGAAGGCAACACAAGTATATGGTCTTTGTTATAACCCAGCTTTCGGTTTTGAATAAAACTAAGCTGGCCCTGAATTGTAAAGGTCGCAATGATCAGAAATATAGAAATCGCAAACTGAAAGACAATAAGCGACTTTCTGAGCCACAATCCGGAGCCAGATGTTTTATAATCACCTTTCAAAACCTTGATGGGTTGAAATTTGGAAAGCAGTAGTGCTGGATAGCTACCTGCTAGAAAGCTAATCACGACTCCAGCCAGAGCCAATCCAACCAAAGTGGTAGGCTGAGCCAGTACATTCAGCGAAATTGATTGTCCTGATAATACAGCAAAGTAGGGAAGCAAAAGAGCCGTTAACCCTACACTTAAAAGAATAGAGACACTGGTAATAATACCAGACTCACCAATAAACTGCCAGAAAAGCTGATGACGTACTGCTCCCAGTACTTTGCGCATACCTACTTCTCGCGCACGTTCCAGTGAGCGGGCAGTAGTAAGGTTTACATAATTAACGCAGGCAATACCCAGAATCAAGCATACGATAGCACCAAAGATATAGATATAAGTAATGCTATTATTAGGCTCCAGACCACCAACTTCGGAATGTAAGTGTACCCTGGTAAGAGGCTCCAGTTCATAGGTAAGATAATTTCCATCTGTCGCACCTGTTTCTGCTGCCTGAGTTTTCATGTATGGCGTAATCTTTGACTGAAGTGTCTGGATTGCATGTGCGTCTTTTAGTAAAAGATAGGTTGTGTAGTTGGCATTAAACCAGGTTTCCGGTTTTGTAGCAGCGGATAAGGAGGCAAAGGAAGCTACGAATTCAAACTGTATCTGTGAGTTGGATGGAACATTTCCAACTATACCAGTAACCATATAATCTTTCTTTCCAGATGATAATATCTTACCAATAGGGTCGGTATTGCCAAAGTATTTTTTAGCAGAGGCTTCAGTGAGTACAATCTTATCAGGTCCCGCCAGTGCTGTTTTGGGATTACCCTGTAGCAGAGGAAAGGAAAATACATCAAAAAAAGTAGAGTCAGCAAAAAGAAACTGTTGTTCTTCAAAAAGCTTGTCTTCATATTTCAATACAGAGGCATATTTCATCAACCGGACACCAGATTCGACTTCTGGGAAGGTTCTTTTAAAGGCCGGAGCTACTTTGGTTCCTGTCACACCTACTTTTGTTACAGTTGTGCCCATTTTATACTCCATCACTACACGTACAATCCGATCACGATTCTGGTGGAATTTATCATAGCTCAATTCATGCTGTACATACAAGCTGATTATCAGACAACATGTAAGGCCTATAGACAGACCAAACACTGTAATCAGAAAAAATGCTTTATTCTTCCATAAATTTCTGAATGCAATAGTTACATAGTTTCGTATCATTCCAATAAGATGGGTTTAATATGGGTAAAAAAGAATCTTCCACTCCAATAACGAAGTGGAAGTGATGTGTTTGGAAAATTAGCTGCTGTGTAAACGTCTACAATACTGCGACTCCTTTCTTGCGGAAAGTAATAGGAACAAACTCATCTGTCGGGGTACCAATGTAGTACAGAGTCCAATCCTGGTCGTATTTGGCAAGCATTTGTTTAATGCAATCGGCTCGATCAATGACTGGTATGTGACAGTCTTCCCAATAGAAAAGTTCTACCCGATACTGTAGTTGCTGTTTTTGACCATTGATAGTGACTTCGATTTCAATATCCTGCTTGCCTGGAAGCGAAGGAATTGGGACTGCGATGTGTGCCATAATTGGATGTGCATTTATAGTGAAACTACCGACCTCGCAGTTTACAGTAGCCATTGCAAAAGCCTTTCAGGACAAGAAAGGGATGTTGCGCAACAAGGATTCCCTGGTATGGGAATCCTTACGCATCTAATGACTGACTATAAACGAAAAATATATTATACGTGGAAGTTTTCAGTTACTACTTTACCATCAAACAGGTTAATGGTTCGGTGTGCAAAACCTGCATCATAGGGTGAGTGAGTCACCATGATAATAGTGGTTCCAGCCTCATTCAGACTGCGTAATAATTTCATTACCTCTTCACCATTCACAGAGTCAAGGTTACCAGTAGGCTCATCGGCCAGTATCAGTTTTGGATTCGCTACTACGGCACGGGCAATCGCAGTACGTTGTTGCTGACCACCGGAAAGCTGTTGTGGGAAGTGATTGCGACGGTGCATCATATTCATACGCTCTAGTGCTTCTTCCACTTTCTTCACACGCTCACTGGCAGGAACTTTCAGATACAACAGTGGTAGCTCCACATTTTCGTATACAGTAAGTTCGTCAATCAGGTTAAAGCTTTGGAATACAAAACCTAGTGAACCCTTCCGTAATCTGGCACGTTCGCGTTCGGATACTTTGGCTACTTCATGTCCGAAGAAATGGTATTCGCCTTCACTAGGGTTGTCGAGCAAGCCGAGGATATTTAGCAGGGTTGATTTGCCACAACCAGATGGTCCCATCATGGCAACAAACTCGCCATCGTTAATTTCCATGCTAACTCCGTTGAGCGCAGTGGTTTCGACTTCGTCAGTCGTAAATACTTTCTTCAGGTTTCGGGTAGAGATCATGTGAGTGCAGAAATATAGAAATGAGTGAATGATTTTATGTTTTACCTGTGCTCTGAAACAAAGCACAGGTTTCTGATTTTATTTATCCAGTACCAGCACTTCGTTGTCTCCGAAGTTTTCATAGGAAGATGTGATTACTTTCTCTCCTACATTCAAACCTTCCAGTACTTCATAGTATTCCGGACTCTTACGGCCTAGGGTAATATTACGTTTGGTAGCACGTTTGCCACTTTCATCTAGTACATATACCCAGTTACCACCTGTAGTACTGAAGAATCCTCCTGTTGGCAATAAGATGGCTGATTCTGCTTTACCCAATTCCAGGCGAACTGGAGACGACTGACCACGCTTGATTCCTTCCGGTGCTCCTTTGGTAAAGATCATATCCACTTCAAAACGTCCATTTTTTACTTCAGGAAATATTTTGCTGATAGTAAGTTCGTGGGTTTTTCCGTTAAAGTCAAATTCTCCTCTCAAGCCGAGATATATTCGTGAAATATAGTGTTCATCTATCTGTGCACGCATCTTGAAGCCATTCAAGTCGTCAATCTGACCAATGTTCTGACCTGCATTGATGTTAGTACCTACTTCTACATCTATGGTAGAAAGCTGGCCAGCTACAGGTGCTTTTACATACAGGTTGCTTAGGTTATCCTGCATCATTTTCTGGTTACGGTTGGTGCGAGCCAGTGTTCCTTCCAGTTGTTTGATCTGAGTTACAGCGTTTTGTTCCTGGAATTCCTGTGATTCTATTTCAATTTCGCGTTGTCTTACCAGTTGATCGTAATCATTTTTAAATTTAAAGAAATCCTGCTCAGAAATTAATTTGTCTTTTACCAGTTTCTTATTTCTTTCATACAGATCCTTTGCCTGACCAATTTTGAAATCCAACTCTGATAATGTCCGACGCAGTTCAAAACGTTTTTGTTTCAGTGTTAATCGTGTATTCTGTAACTCGTTGATCAAACGATACATCTCTGTTTCATGGTTTACAAAGTCCATCATCAGACGGTGGTTTTGTAATTGCAGAATGGTATCACCTCTTTTTACCATATTACCACCATCCATATACTTGCGGTTTACATAACCACCTTCAATAGCGTCCAGACGAATTGTCTTAAGAGGTTGTACTACTCCAGTCACCGGGATAGTCTCTGTAAAAGCAGATTTCGAAACAGTAGAAACTGTGATTTTATCTGATTCTACATTCAGTTTCGATTTATTGTTAGCGAATAGAAGGCTATATATAGCAAAGACTCCAAATAAGGATGCAGCCCCGATGTAAGCAATTTTTTTTGGCGTCCACTTCTTTTTTTCAATCTTGCGATCCATGACGTAATAGAAATTTATGGTAATTAGTAAGTATGATTCTAAGTTATTCTGTTGGTAAGACTAATGCCAATTGCTGTGCCAAAAATAAAAAGACCGTTTTTGTGCGAAATTAGCCACTCTAGAGGCTCTATATTTGTTCGACTGCGAACAAGCATGTCCGAAAGCGGACAGTGGTGTAACAGATTGTTTGAACAAACTGGTTAAACGGATCTTTTTGGTGAGATAGACCTATATATTTAAGGTTCTACATACTTGATTATAAAGAAGAAAGTGAAGGGGTTTATTTGGAAAACTTTCATTATCACTTAGCTTGCAATGTCTTATTGCAAACAGAAAAAATACACTCAGAACGCAGGTATATAAATGACAGATATTGTTATGAATAAAATTATACAGGTAGGTATGGCCGCCTACGGAATGTCTGGTAAGGTTTTTCATGGTCCTTTACTCAAATCACTTGGTGGCTTCTGGCTCAAAAAGATTGTAGAACGTACTTCAGAGAAGTCGAAAACCGATTTCCCGGAAACTGTAAGAGTAAAAACCTGGGATGAAATCTTATTTGACCAAAACATAGAACTGGTTGTAGTGAATACACCCAATGCACACCACTTTGAAATGTGTAAGCAAGCCCTTCAGGCGAATAAGCATGTGGTAGTCGAAAAACCTTTTACTGTTACCAAAGAAGAAGCCCGAAAGCTAATAGAGCTGGCAAAACAGCAAAACAGGGTACTTACTGTGTTTCAGAATCGTCGGTGGGATGGTGATTTTCTGACGGTGCAACAAGTCGTAAAACAAAATCTGCTGGGTAAACTGGTGGAGTTTGAGGCCCATTATGACCGGTATCGAAATTATGTAGAAGCCAATACCTGGAAGGAAGAAACCGGTCCGGGATCAGGTATTTTATACAATCTGGGGTCACATATGATTGATCAGGCACTTGTCTTGTTTGGGATGCCTCAGGCTATAACCGCCGAACTCCGGGCTCAACGCCCTGGAGGTAGTATTGACGATAGCTATCATCTGATACTCCATTATTCAGATATTCGGGTTATTCTGAAATCCAGTTATCTGGTGCGTGAACAGGGACCTCGTTATATATTGCATGGCACAGACGGCTCATTTTTAAAATGGGGTATTGATCCGCAGGAAGATGCACTGAAAGCAGGGCGCCTTCCACTGGAACCTAATTGGGGAGCAGAGCCGGAAAGTGAATGGGGTACACTAAATACTACTTACAATGGACTGCATTATAAAAGCAAAATAGAAACTCTGGCAGGTAATTACCGGCATTTCTATGAAAATGTGTATGATGCCATTGTTCATAATGCTCCACTAGCTGTGAAGCCAGAAGAAGCTCTTCAGACAATTCAGATTATTGAAGCTGCTTATCAGAGCCATCAGGAAAAACGGACTATAAATCTGTAATGTATGAAAATAGGAAACATGAATCATCTTGGATTTTAGATGAGAGTAAAACCCAAGCCTATGTTTTTGAAAATATGGGCTTGGGTTAATTTTTGAGAATTAATCTCTCGTCATTTGTCTATTGTCACTTACATTACTCTTCTTGTGGCTTCTTCAATTTTTGCTTGCCCAAAAAAGGACAATAAATGAGAATTTGTTGGGCCAGGATGTGTGCTAGCCGCAAAAAAGGGCCCTTTTCTCCGATCCTTCCGCCCGCAGGCCAAAGGCCAACCTCGCGGAGAAAAGAATGCCAACGCACCTTCACTACCACACACGATTGAAGGCATCACAACTCTCTTTGTGACATGTATTATCCTTTCTCAATAGCATTCTTTACTCAAAATTCGGGATGACTCATGTTTTTGTTTGTAGACAATCAGAATACTGATTGTGTCCAGCAATTATCAGTATTCTGATAGTTTGAAAATTTGACTGGAGTTCCAGTGATTAACAGACATGACCTAAACTCCGGTCAAAAACATAAAGTGAACAGAGTTTAGGTCAAAATAAAAATTGACCATTATTCGAATATTTTTTAGATATGATCGGTATTCCGGTCAAACTCAAAAACGATTCGAATAATAATCAAAAGCATTTTCGTCAGCTAAGTAGTATATGTGTTTTTGTTTTCAGCAGATGAACTGAATTCGAATCGCTTAGGTCATACCAGAGCATTCATGATTTTATTCCATACAAGCTAATTGATCTATCGCCTTTTTTAAGGAAAAGTCGAAAAGCTGGATAATATTCATCTGCCTTAAAGTATTGATCTCTATACAAGATTATTCCATCTCGTGATAAAATAGCTACACCCTCTTTGAAAGAAAGTGCGATGAGCACATCTAAAGCTGTGTCATAATAAAGCGTATAGTTAGTGATATTTATGCCTTTAACAGCAATCCTTCTTTCCAGTATAGACTTTTTCTCAGCTATGTTATAAAAATGGATTTCACTTGGAGTTTCGGGTGTGGTGTTTTCATCTCCTTCTCTATCCGGATTATAAGTTACAATCACTGTGTTATCATTGATCCAACACACAGTACGATTATCATGCTCCCATCCACTTATTGCCTGATGCGATATGCGATTATTTGTGATAAATTCTTGAATATCATAGACGTTGTAACAATCGTATGAACCCCATGCCCAACCTGCACTTAAAAACTTACGTTGGCTAGGAGACATATATAATTTGCCAAAGAAGTAATCATAAGGTCTTGGCCAAGGTGATTTATTCCCTTCTGTATGATTACTATAGAATGCAATATGTCTCTCTTCTGCACCTTCCTCAATTAAAGATTTGGCAGCTGTCAATATTTGAAGTGTAGAGAGATTCATAATTTGAATGTGGTTCCATGCCACTGAATAAATAATATGAGGTGTGCCTGACAGATCTTTGTATAAGGCAATAGGGAAGCGGGAAATATCTGCATGATAATCTTCTCTCCATAAATGGAGTGAATTATAGTGTCCTGGATAATGAATAAAGCCCTGACATTTGTAGTCATTCACAACTACCACAATAGAATCTAATGTGTAAATAGTAGAAGGAGCTTGTATATCAAACCCGCCATCTGAACGTTCGATTTGGCTTCCTACAGAAAATAGATGCTGTCCGGTCTGTTCTAAAAGATTATATCTGATCACATCACCAGAACTTAACAACATGACACATTCGTCAAAATTGGATAAAGTAGCAGATACAATTGTTTCTTCTCCAGAGAACTTTATTTCGAATATTTTTTCTGTTTCCATCAGAAATGCTCAAATAGATAGATGTTTCTATACTGCGCTTATGCAGCTATGTATGAAAGATGTTTCCTGTAAATATAAAAATTGTCTGATAACAGACTCGAAGAAAGATACAGGCTAAAATTACGCATCACAATTCATACATTCTACGTATCTTGCATGGTTACTCTATCACAATCACAAATCTGAAATTGTATGTGTGGCATTACAGGTGTTTATGCATTTAATGAAATAGGTCGGTTTTTTCATATTAATCTCTGGAATGCTACCGAGGCATTAAGCCTGCGAGGTCCTGACAGAGGCAATACATTTACACATAATTATGTAGGACTCGGGCATCGGCGGTTATCTATTATTGATACCAGCAGTGGAGGCAATCAGCCCATGACAGATGACGAAGAACGGTATACTATCGTTTTCAATGGAGAAATCTTCAACTTTCTGGAACTACGGAAAGAGCTTGAGCAACATGGAGTGTCATTTCAATCTACTTCAGATACAGAAGTATTACTGCAACTATATAAGCGTGAGGGCGAACGTTGTCTGAATCGCCTGAATGGATTTTTCGTGTTTGCGATTTATGACAAACAGGATGAAAGTCTGTTCATTGCCAGAGACCGCTTTGGGGTGAAGCCTCTGGTTTATACTGTAGATGAAGATCGTTTGTTGTTTGCATCTGAAATGAAGGCTTTGTTTGTGTTTGGGTTTCCAAAAGAAGTGGATTATGCTTCATTGCAACAATATCTTCAGCTTAACTATATTCCAGCTCCTAATACAATCTTTAAGGATGTAAAGAAGCTTATGCCCGGACATTTTATAAAGATCAAAGGCAGAGAAGTTTCCGTAAAACAATGGTATAATCTTCCCGAGCAGGTTAAATCCAAGAAAACGTATACAGGCAGCTACGAACAAGCACAAAAGGATCTTGCTTCCTTGTTGGATGCTTCTGTACAACGTCGTATGGTTGCTGATGTACCGTTGGGTGCATTTCTTTCTGGTGGAATAGATTCATCTGTGATTGTAGCATTGGCTTCAAGACATACACAACACCTCAATACCTTTTCTATTGGCTATCGGGATGAACCATTTTTTGATGAAACTAAATATGCTAATCTGGTAGCTAAGAAGTTTAACACCAATCATACTGTGTTTTCACTCAGTAATGATGATTTGCTGGATGGTCTATATGACATGCTGGATTACACGGATGAGCCTTTTGCCGATTCTTCCGCATTGGCAGTATACATTCTAAGTAAACGTACACGTAAGAAAGTAACTGTAGCATTAAGCGGAGATGGAGCGGATGAGATATTTGCTGGTTACAACAAGCATGCAGCAGAGTTTCGTGTGAGAGAGGGAGGATGGCAGAATAGTGTCATTGCCGGGTTGAAAGGTCTATGGGATGTGTTGCCTAAGTCCCGTAGCGCTGCACTGGGTAATAAAGTACGCCAGCTGCAAAAGTTTGCAGAGATTACCGAAATGTCTGCTGGTGATCGGTACTGGCGTATGGCTACATTTACAAGTGAAGCCCAGGCGAGTGCATTACTTAACCTACCTGAGTCTGAAAAGGCAGAACAGGAGTTGCAGAATCGCAGAAAAGCTTCCTTGCAACACCTGCTCACAGACAAAGACTTTAACAACTTCCTGCTTACAGATGTAGACCTGGTGCTAACCAACGATATGTTGACTAAGGTAGATATGATGAGTATGGCAAACAGTCTGGAAGTACGTAATCCGTTTCTGGATTATACAGTGGTAGAATTTGCCTTTTCATTGCCTACCAGCTACAAAATTGATAGTAGCATGAAGAAGAAAATCGTACAGGATGCCTTCCGGAATGAATTACCACCCGAACTATACAAACGTCCTAAACATGGATTCGAAGTGCCTTTGCTAAAATGGATGCGTAATGAGCTGAAAAGCTTGATCACAAACGATCTGCTGAATGACGACTTTATTGCAGAACAAGGCATCTTCTCAGTGACAGAGGTTCGTAAATTGAAAGAGAAACTTTTTTCCTCCAATCCGGAAGATGTGCATGCCCGTATCTGGGGATTGATTGTATTTCAATACTGGTGGAAGAAAAATATTGGGGTTTCAGTAGTAAAGTAAGATCAAAAAGAAGTAGATAAGTAAAACAGATAGAGTTATTATACATTTAGCGGATGTACGTAACTGAACAAAGGGTGTTCGAAAATGAACACCCTTTGTCTTTTATACCCGAAGAGCAAGCCTTAAATACTTCAATATGAACCTTCATCAAAATTTGGTAAGCTGTTTGCAACAGATCTTCACGAGATAAACAAACACTAGCACATTCAAGACTATGCTACGCAACTACTTCAAAATTGCTTTGCGAAACCTGCAGCGCCACAGAACTTATGCAATGATTAATATCCTTGGTCTGGCATTGGGCATTACCTGCAGCATTCTGATTTTTGCGATGATCAAGTATCATTTGAGCTTTGATACCTTCCACACCAAGGCAGATCGAATCTATCGCATGGTCACAGAGTTTCATGGTGAAGAAATGGGATACTCACAGGGAGTACCCGCTCCGGCAGGAAAGGCTTTTCGGGAAGATTTTACTTTTGCAGAACAAGTAGCACGGGTAACAGCTTTTCATGATGCTCTAATCTCCATTCCTTCCTCAAAAACAAATAAGAAATTTGAAGAAGAGGCAGGAGTTGCATTCACCGAACCTCAATATTTTGATATACTCGATTTTCCTTTTTTAGAAGGAGATAAAAAAAATGCATTAACTCAACCTAACTCAGCTGTTATTACACATAAACTGGCAGACAAATATTTCCCGGGTGAGAATGCTATTGGTAAAGTAATTCGCTTTGACAATAAGTTGGATTTTAAGATTACCGGAATTCTACAGGATCTACCTCCCAACACCGACCGTCGTCACGAAATCTTTCTTTCCTATTCAAATCTGAAAGACCAAAGCAAATTCCTTGCTGCTGATGATAGCTGGGGTGGTGTGTATAGCGATCTGCAATGTTTTGTCCTTTTAAAACCAGGAGTCACAGAAGCAACAGTAGAAAAGGCTCTGCCTGGCATGTCTAAAAAATATTATAAAGGAAGAGATGCAGCCGAATTCCAGTTCAGGTTACAACCGATAGCCGACATTCACTTTAATCCCAATATGGATGGGTATGTCGAAAAAAAGAACCTTTGGGCACTAACCTGGATAGGGATATTTTTGATCATTACTGCGTGTGTTAACTTCGTGAATCTGGCAACTGCTCAAGCCTTAAACCGCTCGAAGGAAGTAGGGGTACGCAAGGTATTGGGAAGCCAGCCAGCGCAGCTATTCTGGCAATTCATCTCAGAAACTGCGCTTATTTCTTTTGTAGCTATTCTTATAGCCTATTTGCTGGCTAACCTTGCACTACCTTATGTAAACGGATTGTTTGAGAGTCAACTGTCTATCAATGTCTTTCAGGATATCTATCTATCTGGCTTTCTGTTTATTTTGCTAGGTGTGGTTATCTTTCTGTCAGGATCGTATCCGGGCCTGGTACTCGCTGGCTTTCAACCTATATTAGCTTTAAAGGGAAAAATCTCCCAAAAACACGTGGGAGGATTTTCTTTGAGAAGAATATTGGTAGTAGCCCAGTTTGCTATCTCACAGGCTCTCATTATTGGCACTATTGTTATTGCCAACCAAATGCGTTATTCCAAAGAATCAGATCTGGGATTCACAAAAGAGTCTGTTGTAATGTTGCCTGTACCTGTTTCAGACAAGGTAAAGATGAACACCTTACGCACTCGTCTTTCCGAAATTTCAGGAGTAAATAATGTATCCTTTTGTTTCCAGGCTCCGGCAGCAACCTCTAATAACAATACAGATATACGCTATGATAACAGACCAGAAGAGGAGAAGTTTGCGATTAACCGGAAAGACGCCGATTACCAGTATGTAGCTACATTTGGTTTAAAACTGGTTGCAGGCCGAAACCTCTTTCCATCTGATACGGCACGAGAATTTCTCGTAAATGAGACCTTTGTGAAAAAGCTGAGTCTTAAAGCTCCTCAGGATGTAATAGGAAAGCCCATAAGCGTGAATGGAGATCATCAGAAAGGCATTATTGTGGGCGTAGTAAATGATTTCTACAACTATTCTTTCCGTACAGATATTAGTCCAATTTGTATAATGTCTGTTTCCGACATGTATAATAACTGTGCTGTTAAGATACATCCTGCTAATATAAAATCAACGCTGGCATCTATGGAAAAGGTATGGAATGAGACCTATCCTGAGTATGTATACAGCCATTCCTTCCTGGATGAAAAGATTGCTGAATTTTATGCATTGGATGACATCATGCTCCAGCTTATTCAGGCCTTTGCAGGTATTGCTATCTTTATTGGCTGTCTGGGTCTGTATGGCTTGGTATCTTTTATGGCAGCACAAAAAACCAAGGAAATCGGTATTCGCAAGGTATTGGGTGCTACGACAGGCCATGTATTGTGGCTATTTGGAAAAGAATTTGTCAGACTCATTGCCATAGCATTTGTCATTGCAGCACCCTTGGCATGGTGGGTAATGAACAGTTGGCTTCAGGACTTTAAGTACAAGGTAGCCATTGGACCTGACATCTTTGGGATAGCGATTGGCTTCACAGTCCTAATAGCCACACTAACAGTAAGCTATCGATCTGTAAAAGTTGCTCTGATGAATCCAACCCGATCATTGAGAAGCGAATAATTATTTTTATGAAGCAACTCCTAACTCAGATAGTGCATCTAAGTTAGGAGTTCTTTATTTTAAAATCTGACCATTACACTAACTGCTCTATCTATGCTGCATAACTATATCATAACCACTTTCCGGAATCTGAGTAAAAATGTTGTTTACTCATTTCTCACCATTTTCGGGCTGGCAGTAGGACTAACCGCAGGCCTTATGATGCTGCTCTGGGTACAGGATGAGTTAAGTATTGACTCGTTCCACAAGAATACGCCAGACATATATATGATAGCGGCTAACTTCAAAATAGATGGCAAAACACAAACCTGGGGAAATTCACCTGCACCTATAGCTTCATTTGGTAAACGGGAAATTCCTGAGATAAGCGATGCTATACGTACTACACGCATCTGGAATACTACTCTCTTTCGTTTTCAGGAGAAGATATCTACTGAACACAATGGCATCTACGTGGACCCTGGATTTTTCAGTGTTTTTGATTTTCCACTTATCAAAGGTAATGCAAAAAGTCCTTTTCCTAATAACCGATCCATTGTCATTACTGAAAAAATAGCTGAAAAGTATTTTGGCGCAGATGATCCGATGGGAAAAATCATTCAGGTAAATGACAAAGACAATTATGTGGTAAGTGGTATTATTGGTAATATACCTGCCACTGCCTCACAAAGTTTTCGTGGTGAATGGTTTATGCCGTTTACAGTAATTGATGAACGCTACGACCGCAAATATGAGCCAAATGGCATGGAGGGAGATTGGGGAAACTATAATTATGTAACCTGGTTTTTTCTGAAGTCTGGCGCTTCGCCTGATAAGGTAGCTCAGAAGCTGACAAAGATTCATCAGAAAAATCAACCCAATGCATTTACCTCTAATATGCATTATTCATTTCTGCCACTTTCAAAATTTCATTTGTATAATGCAGATGGAACAGAAGCAGGTATCCAGTCTGTACGGATTTTTACGATTGTAGCCATTGTCATTTTACTTATCGCCTGTATCAATTATATCAATCTGTCTACAGCTCGTGCGACCAAACGTGCCAAAGAAGTAGCTGTGCGTAAAGTGATTGGTGCCAATACGATTCAACTATTCCGCCAGTTTCTGGGCGAATCGGCTATGATTTTTGTTATCGCTTTGTTTCTGGCGTTAGTGTTCATCTTTTTGCTAATGCCAGTTTATAATCAGATTGCTGATAAGCAAATGACCTTTAATCTGCTAAATCCTACAATCCTGCTTATACTGGGAGTTACCTTTGCTGCTACATTATTCGTTGCCGGAATCTATCCATCAATCCTGTTGTCTTCATTCCAGCCTCTTCAGATCATGAAAGGTAAATTTTCAGTAGGGGGCAACAATGCCGCATTTCGCAAGATACTGGTAACCATACAGTTTACTCTTTCTATTACCATGATTATCGGAACTATCATTGTAGGTCGGCAACTTTCCTATATTCAAAATAAGGAGCTTGGATACAATAAGGACAATATCTTACAATTTAGCTTGCGTGGTGAAATGTATAAACATCTGGATGCGATTAAGGCTCAGCTAAATAAGGAACCTGAAATAAAAAAAGTAGGATTTGCCAGCCAGAATATTGTGTCTCTAGGAAGCTCTTCTGGTGATACAGATTGGGAAGGCAAAGAACCCAAACGAGAATTTATCATCAACCAGATATCTGGCGACAAAGATTTATTTGACCTACTTGGTCTTAAGCTGGTAGCTGGAGAAGGATTCTTTAATACTTCTGCTGACTCTGGACGTTACATCCTGAATGAAACAGCTATTAAACGAATGGGCATCAAAGATCCTATAGGAAAACGATTTTCCTTTCATGACCGCAAAGGAATTATAGCAGGCATAGTAAAAGATTTCCACTTTGCGTCTATGCATCAGAAAATTGAGCCTATCATATTTTTTTATAATCCCAATTGGTGGCAAATAGGTTGCGTCAAAACCACATCTCAGGATGCATCAAAGACTATTGCTGCTGTAGAGAAAATCTGGAAACAATACAATCCGAACTTTGAGTTTAAGTACACGTTCATGGATGAAGAGTTTGACAGATTATACAAAACCGAACAACGCATCAGTACACTCTTCAATATTTTTGCGGGTATCGCCATCTTTATTTCCTGTTTGGGTCTATTTGGACTGGCAACTTACACAGCTGAAACCAAAATCAAAGAGATTGGTATCCGAAAAGTGTTGGGTGCATCTGTAACACACATAGTAGCTATGCTTTCCAAAGACTTTGTACAGTTAGTGGTACTGGCATTTGTTATTGCCTCACCGCTAGCCTGGTATATTATGAATCAATGGTTGCAGGACTTCGCCTATCGAATTGAGATACACTGGTGGGTGTTTGTAGTTTCGGGGGTATTAGCACTGGTAATAGCCTTGATAACAGTAAGTTTTCAGGCTATCAAAGCTGCTTTGGCCAATCCGGTTAAGTCTCTACGAAGTGAATAAAATAATAACACAGGTATTACAATAAAAAACGGCCTGATTTAATAATCAGGCCGTTTTTTATTGTAATACTATTAGTGTTTTTTAGCAGCTTCTGCTTTGACAGGATACTCAGTTGTTACCAGTTCCTGCAAATCATCATCTGTTACCAGTTTTTTCCGGTCAGCTAATGCAATAAATTTCTCATACATGCTATTTAGCTCTTCTCTATCAAACAGATAACCCAGCAATTCAAGACGATAACGTAATGCATGGCGACCACTACGAGCTGTCAATACGATAGAAGAAGCAGGCACACCTACATCTTCCGGATTGATGATTTCATAGGTTTCAGCATGTTTTAGGAAACCATCCTGGTGGATACCAGAAGAATGTGCAAAGGCATTTTTACCAACAATAGCTTTGTTAGCCTGCACAGGCATACGCATTAAATCAGATACCAGACGACTGATACCATATAATCCCTTAGAGTTGATATTCGTCTCAAAACCCAGATCTTTATGAGTTTTCATTACCATCACAACTTCTTCCAATGAAGTATTTCCAGCTCTTTCACCAACTCCATTGATAGTACATTCGATCTGACGTACACCATTCATGATACCAGTAATGCTATTGGCAGTAGCTAATCCCAGGTCATTGTGGCAATGTGCAGAGATAATCGCTTTATCAATATTAGGAACGTGATCAAACAAATACTTTATTTTCTCACCATAATGCTGAGGCAAACAATATCCTGTTGTATCAGGAATATTAACCACATTAGCACCGGCAGCGATCACAGCTTCTACAAGTCTGGCAAGAAACTCAAGATCCGCACGACCTGCATCTTCTGCATAAAACTCTACCTCATCTACTTTCTTACTTTTAGCATATTTCACAGCCCATACAGCACGCTCCAGAATCTCTTCACGGGTAGAGTTAAATTTATATTTGATGTGCATGTCAGAAGCACCAATACCTGTGTGAATACGACTACGCTTCGCAAACCGAAGGGCATCTGCTGCAGCATCAATATCTTTATCTACGGCACGAGCCAGACCACAAATCACAGGTTCAGAAACAGCCTTTGATATTTCAATCACTGAATTAAAGTCACCAGGGCTTGAAATCGGAAAGCCTGCTTCAATAATGTCTACGCCTAGTAGTTCTAGTTCTTTGGCTACTTCAATTTTTTCCGGGGTGGTTAATTGACAGCCGGGGACTTGTTCGCCGTCACGTAAAGTAGTGTCGAAGATGTGAACTTTTTCAGCCATGGTACACGGGGTTGAGGTTAATAAACCAGAGATGTTTTAATGATTAGAAAAGAAATTTTTTCTGCAAATGAATTCCAAGATAGTGGTTTTTGTCCAAAATGGAAAAGAAAAAAACTACAAATATGCATCTTAAATTTTTAACTATCTACTAATCAAACACTTATAAATAGCAAAAAATAGGATGCATGCAGAGCATTTCAGGTTGTAGGCAAGCTATTTTCCTGTTCATGAAAACAATAAGAATTTGCATGAACAGGAAAAACAAAAGTATAACGAAGATCTAACTAAATAAATTCCAGGACTTTGGCTCCCATAGTTTCTGTATTCAGAATATTTGCAGCAGGCGTATTTGCGTCTGCAATGTCACGAGTGCGGAAACCAGCTTTCAGGGTTTGCTCAACAGCTTTGATAACAGTATCTGCTTCTTCTTTCATTCCAAAAGATATATCCAGCAATAAAGCAGCAGATAAAATAGATGCCAGTGGATTGGCTACACCCTTACCTGTAATATCATGAGCAGAACCGTGAATAGGTTCGTATAGTCCTACGGTATCACCTACAGAGGCAGAAGCCAGCATACCCATAGAACCTGCAATCTGCGATGCTTCATCTGTAAGTATATCTCCAAACAAGTTTCCTGTCAATACAACATCAAATGCCTTTGGATTTTTGATCAGAAGCATAGCCGCAGCGTCGATAAACTGATGTTCCAGTGTCACTTCCGGATATTGCTTTGCTACTTCATTCACTACTTCTTTCCATAAACGGCTACTTTCCAGCACATTGGATTTGTCTACAGACATCACTTTTTTCTTACGGGTCATGGCAGCCTTAAATGCTTTATGAGCAATACGCTCAACTTCATACCGGCTATAAATCATGGTGTCATAGGCAGTATCTCCATTGTCTTTACGACCTCTCTCACCAAAATACACATCTCCTGTCAATTCACGAAAAAACAATATATCTGAACCGCGTAAGACCTCAGGTTTAATACTCGATGCTTCAAGCAGTTCATCAAACAACTTGATTGGACGCAGATTGGCATACAAACCTAGTTCTTTACGCATACGTAACAACCCTTGTTCAGGACGTACCTTTGCAGTAGGGTCATTGTCATATTTTGGATGGCCAACAGCACCAAACAAAATTGCATCTGATGCCTTCATTTTGGCAAGGCTTTCATCCGGCAATGGATTTCCGGTTGCTTCAATAGCAGCATGACCAATGGTAGCTTCGTCAAATTCGAAGGTATGCCCAAACTTGGCAGCAATTTTTTCCAATACTTTTTTCCCTTCGCGGGTTACTTCCTGTCCTATACCATCACCTGGAAGAATGGTGATTTTGTATGTTTTTTTCATTGGATTACAATTTCATACATGCCTCCCTACAGTAATGCATGTACAAAGGTGTTAGATAATAAGTTGTTTGAGTTCGTATTTAAAAATGATACAAATAACTATCTATAGCTTAATGGGCTAAGTCATAGGCTTTTATTTCTTCTTTCAGACTAAGCAGATAATCAATATCGTCATATCCATTCAGAAGACAAGATTTCTTATAGGGATTAATATCAAAAGACGAGGAATGCCCGTTTGCAAGAGATATGGTTTGTTTTTCCAGATCAACAGTCAGTTGTGTAGCTGGATCTTTTTCAATTTCAGCAAAGATTTCTTTTAAGAACTCATCTGAAACCTGAACCGGCAGCAGGAAAGTGTTCAATGCATTGTTCTTAAAGATATCAGCAAAGAAGCTTGATACCACTACACGAAAACCATAGTCATATATAGCCCATGCTGCATGCTCACGACTACTACCCATTCCAAAATTCTTTGCACCTACCAGAATTTTGCCCGAATAGGTAGGATTGTTAAGTACAAAGTCAGGTTTTGGTTGATTCTCATCATCATTATTGAAACGCCAGTCACGGAATAGATTTTTTCCAAAGCCATCACGGGTAGTAGCTTTCAAGAAACGGGCTGGGATAATCTGGTCAGTGTCTATATTTTCAATAGGCAATGGAACTGCAGAGGATTGCAATAGCGTGAATTTTTCCTTACTCATAATCAAATGTATTGTTGATCGTACAAAGAATTTTATTCAAAATAACCAATATATTTTAGAACAACTGTATTATCTATCTGATAACAACGACCTAAAGGGACAAAGGTATGCGAAAGAGAAAAAAAATACTATAAATAACCTGACGGATTTTAGTATATATCATTTGGGAAACAATACTTCCTTGTAACTTGCAAGTACTTATCCGGGTATTCCTAAAGAAACATCAATAATAATTCTGTTTTTCAACAGAACTGTCCCTGATCATTTGTCTTATGAATAAGATTGTCAAATTAAGTCATCGACCTGTAAATTCCATCTTTTCCTCCTATGCATTCTGGCAGTTGTTTGTCTTTATATTATTGAGTTGTTTACTGGCTTGCTCTTCACAAACACATACTGACGAGAAAGAAGCTGTCTCAAAAGATACCTCCAGTTCACTAACACAAAGTACTTCTCCAGATACATTGCAGATAGATCTGGTTGCCCTTAAAGAAAGGGGACAATTGCAGTCTACAGAAACAGTAACTATCCCTTATGACCCTGTTTTTCTGAAATCCAAAACATTTAAGGCAATACCCTTACAAACGATACTGAATACGTTTTCCTCTGTTAGACATCTTGATGCCTCACAAACACAAGTGATCTTTGAGTGTGAAGATGGCTATAGCCCGTCTATGCCTTTACAACAATTGATACAAACAAAAGTCTATCTGGCGACACAGGATACTGAAGCGCCAAAAGGAGTGGAGTGGATACCTATTAAAAAAAATGGACATGAAACAAAAATTGCCCCTTTTTATATTGTGTATACAGAAGCAGATCCCAAAGATAATAGTTACAAATGGCCTTATAATCTTGTGCGCATCCGGTTGGTTCCAGTATCATCCGAACTAACAGTATTATTCCCCAAAGATGAACGAATGGTTAAAGGATATAATCTGTTTCATACCAATTGTTTTACCTGCCATTCGATTAATGGAATAGGAGGGAAGATGGGACCAGAGTTAAATTATCCCAAAAATGTTACGGAATACTGGCAGCCAGAACATCTGAAAGCCTTTATCAAAAACCCATCATCTTATCGTAATGATTGTAAAATGCCAACACTTACCAATATTTCGGATACAGACATTTCAGAAATTATTCAGTATATACGCTATATGAAGGATTTCAAAACGTTGGCAAAACGTTAAGAATGCGGATCTGACAGGAAGTAGAAGGTTGATCGTGAAAATTATCCAAATACTGATCAGATGTAAAAAATGTTTGAGTTCCGGTTAAGCTCCTACTAAAGGATAGACACATAAAGTATTGATCAAAATAGAAAATGACCGGCACTCTGTTCACTTTTAATTTTGACTGGAGTTTTGATTGCTTTTTGTTTTGACTAAAATACCAGTCACTTTTCTGAAATATTTAAACTCTGATCAACTTTTCAGAATATCAGTATTTTGATCATTACGAATAACGATCAAAATACTGATCACAGTTGAAGAATACATATATCCTGATTGTGCTTGAGAAATATCAGAATAGTAATAATTGGCTGAGTTGCACATACTTCAATATAATTGTCCTTGTGAATAACTTAAGATAAAACCTATCTGCAAAACTCAATTCAGACAGGAGTTTATGCAGTTCAAAAATATTGTATGAGCCAAGTAGTATGTTTGCACAATATTTGTCATCTTAGTATATATAGAATTCCACACAAAACTTCTTTCCCTGAAATAATAAACAGATAAGTGTTCACTACTGAGAATAGCGAACATAAAGGTTTGGTTATTACCAATTCATTTCCAGATACACTTAAAACATCTATGAAAACAACCTTACTCATGCTAATAGGCTGCCTATGTCTTTTAGCCTGCCATCCTATACGCCTATCCTTTAAAGAAACAAACTATAATTCCCAAAAAAATATCTCACCTGTCTTACCAGATGCACTAGTCTCCCTAGATAGTGGTCGCATAGTAAATGCGGCACAGGTTTCGAATGATGTTTATCTTCCTCCCACTAGTTTGTCAGAAAATAAGATCAACTATAGTACCTATAATACTCGCAAACCGGGCTTTCTAAAACAGATGAAACTAGCCAGACAACTTTATAAATCTCTGGATGATAGTACAAAACTTTATACACGGCGCCGATCTGCAACCATGCAAACAATAAATCCTATGGCACGTGCTTCTCTATGGTCAGGTATTGGAGCATTTGCCTTAGTACTACTTCCACTCGGAAGCGGTATATTTGGTTTACTAGCTTTATTCTGTGCTATTTTTGCTATCATTAGTGGTATCGTAGGTCTTAATCAAATTCGCAGGTCTCCAGATCTATTTAGAGGACGAGGTCTGGCAATTGCAGGGATTTCACTGGGAGGTTCATTCCTTGTACTTATAACATTAATTCTTCTGGTTCTGTTATTACTGTTTGCTGCCTGGAATCAGTAACTTTGAATGATACAAACAATAAACAATATATGGCTTCTACTAATGTATCCTCTTGGGTATAGGCTATGCCATCTAAGTTATGTATTGTTTATTATAGTATCTTTTCCAGAACAAACCAAAGCACAAACAGAAGTTGCCTTTCCGGATACACTGGCTCCTGTGAATGCACAAGGGGCACAAATACCTCTGCGTGTGCCAGATCCTTCTTTTGACCAATCTTATTCAGCACCACAAAAACAAGGTTCATTAACAATAGTGACAGCAGGAGCAGGAAAGGACTCTGTTAAGTTGTATGTACATCGTAAAAAGCCAAAACCTGATGAACATACGTCACGAAAATTTGGCAGGTTATCCCTCTGGACAACAGTTAGTGCGTATATAGTAGCTTTTTTAAGTTTGGAGCTTACAACCAGTACACTCAGCTTGATTATAGGGATAGGAGCTATACTACTAGCTATTACAGGTGCTATTCTGGGAATCAAAAGTTTGAATGGCACTCATAAAACCAAAAAATCAAGGATACCTGCTATGTTAGGTTTCTTCTTCAGTTTGATGATGCTGGTAGCTTTTGCGACTGCTATTACCATCTGGATGTACACACCTTGAAAAAGTATTTTACTTTATGTATATAGTATGGGAAAGTTTTACAATAAACGTCCTCCCTATAATCTTGTGTACGCAACTGAACAAGAGTGTTCGTATTCGAACATTCTTATCATTGTGTGCCATCCAAAAACACAATGAATCCTGTAAAAACCGCCTTTTATTTTTTTGGTAAACCATTTGTAAGGATTTTGGTACAACTAAACTGCAACTCCACTCATGTTACGCAATTACTTTAAGATCGCCTTCCGGAACCTGGAGAAAAACAAAGCATTCTCATTCATTAATATTCTGGGTCTATCTGTAGGAATGGCTTGCTGTATGCTTATTCTTTTGTATGTGCAAAACGAAATCAGCTATGACAAACACCACACTCGAGCTGAAGATATGTATCGGGTAGGAACTACGTTTGTCACTACAGATCAGACGAAGAATATGCCTTATACTCCAGCGCCCATGGCATTTACGCTAAAAGCTGACTTTCCGGAAGTAGAACAGGCAACCCGCGTATTTGTACCTTTTAATGAAGATAAGGCAATTTTTAAGCTCTCAGAAAATGGAAAGGTTAATAAGTCTTTTTATGAGACCAAAGGGTATATGGCTGACTCAACCTTCTTTGATCTTTTTTCATACAACTTTATAGAAGGCGTACCTCATACAGCATTGAATGAACCCAATTCTGTAGTTATCTCAGAAGAGATTGCAAAGAAACTGTTTGGTAATCAATCAGCATTAAACAAGATTGTACATATTGCCAGCAGCAATGGCAACATTGACTTCAAAATCACAGGTATATTCCGGCCTGATAAGCTATCAACCATTGACGGGCGATTTTTTATGTCTCTGAGTAGCGGAGAGATGGGAGCCTATGTTCGAAGTGCCCGTAACTTTGCCTTCAATAATATGTTCTATACATTCATTCGGCTACAACCAGGCTCCAACCCTCAGGCACTAGAGAAAAAGTTAACTACTTTTATTGATAAGTATGCAGGAGCAGATATGAAAGCAGCTGGATTCAAGAAAAAACAGTTTCTGGAGGCAGTTCCTGATCTGCATCTTAAATCAGAAGATAATGGACAGATGGCTGGCAAAGGAAGTATTAGCTATGTTTATTTGCTTACATCTATTGCCATCTTTACCCTACTTATTGCCTGTATCAACTTTATGAATCTGTCCACTGCTCGTTCTGGTAAGAGAGCTGCCGAAGTAGGTATACGTAAAGTGGTAGGAGCAGAAAAAGCAATGCTAATCAGTCAGTTTCTTGGTGAATCTCTATTACTAAGTATATTGGGCCTGATCATTGCCAGTGCATTGGTGTTTTTATTCCTTCCGGTTTTTAATCAGCTAGCCAGCACTTCTATTCATATTGTGTTTGCACAACATGTTTTTACCTTTTTGGGATTTATTGCCCTGGCAATAATTACAGGTTTGATTGCAGGTAGCTACCCAGCTTTTTATCTGGCCTCTTTTCAACCTATTAAGGTATTAAAAGGGAAATTCACTAATACACTAGCGGCTGTTAATCTGCGTAGAGGACTCGTTATATTTCAGTTTTCAATTTCTATCATTCTGATTCTGGCTTCACTGGTAGTATGGAAACAGATGAATTACCTGAAAGATCAGTCTCTGGGTTTTAAGCAGGCCCAACAGGTCGTTATTCCATTGCGTACCAGTACAACTAAAAGTAATTATGAAGCTCTCAAAACAGAGATACAAAAGAATAGCCAGGTAGTTTCAGCCGCCGCTGCCGGATCTTACCCAGGTATATTTTCGGCTCGTGACCAGAATTTCTACACAGATGGAAAAACAGGAGCAGAATCTGTCAATGTGAAATTGAATGATGTAGATTATAATTTTATTGAGACACTTGGGTTTAAAGTAATCAGTGGACGTCCTTTTTCCAAAAACTTTGCCGCAGATACCAACAGTCGCATTGTACTTAATGAAAAAGCAGTAGCTGCATTTGGTTTTACACCTGAAAACGCCATAGGAAAGCGACTGCACTTTGACTGGAACAATGAGGTTTTTGACTATGAAATTATTGGTGTTGTAAAAGACTTCCATTATGAAGGCTTACAGCAGTCTATTGGTCGGTTTGGTTTCTTATTAGATCGAAATCAAAGCTACAACTATATGGTTGTCAATGTAAATACTTCTTCAATGGAAAGTATGCTGCAATTCATGGAAACACAATGGAAAAAATTCAATCCGGAAGAGCCCTTTGAGTATACCTTCATGGATCAGGATTTCCAGCGAAACTATGATACGGAGCTACGTATGGGTACTATCGTAAGCTACTTTACCTTTATTGCGATCTTTATTTCCTGTCTGGGATTATATGGGCTGGCAACATTTACAGCCGAACAACGCATCAAAGAAATAGGTATCCGGAAGGTATTGGGAGCCAGTATTACCAATATTGTACAACTATTATCCAAAGACTTTCTGAAACTGGTACTCATTGCACTTCTCATTGCAGGGCCTATAGCCTGGTATGCCATGAATGAGTGGCTTCAGAAATTTGCTTACCGGATAGATATACAATGGTGGATGTTTGCGATTGCTGGATGTATGGCACTCCTGATAGCGTTCCTTACAGTGAGCTTCCAGGCGGTGAAAGCGGCATTGATCAATCCGGTTAAATCTCTGAAAACAGAATAGTTTTTTAAATAATCTTTTCAGGTAGATGCAACCCCTGTAAAAAGATATGCATCTACCTGAAAACAAGAATTCCCGAACCTAATTGTGACTCTATGAAAACATTTTTCACCTGCTTGGTTGGATTGGCACTGGCAGCTACTACACAAGCCCAAACCCAAACTGTAACTAAAGATCTCCCGGAATTTAACAAAATCGTTTCCAGTCCGCTTATTGATGTGATATTGATCAAAGGAGAGAAAGAGAGTGTTCGTATTGAATACCACAATGTAACACCTGATAAGATTAATGTGGTAACCAAAGGAAAAACATTGCGGTTGTATCTAACAGATGCACAGATCACTGATTCTAAAAAGGAAGGCAACTGGAAGGAAGCTACCTACTGGCGACGGTTATATCCGGGAGCGCATCTCAGAGCCTATGTCACCTATCGCCAGTTGAACTATGTAGAGATGCGCGGACAACAGGACCTTACCTGCAATGATACGCTTGTAGCACAGAAACTAAAGCTGAAATTATATGGTGAAAACAGAGTGGAACTGGCAGGCTTAAAAGCCCGAAAACTCAAAGTATCCTTGTTTGGCGAAAACCGGGTAGATATTTATAGTGGAACCGCGAAAGCACAAAAATACAATGCATTTGGTGAGAATAAGGTCCATGCTGAAAAACTTCTGGGTGAAACGGTTAAAACCAGTCTGTTTGGCGAAACGCTTATGGACCTATATGCCTCTGAACGTATACGTATGACAGCGTTTGGAGAGTCTACAGTAGTAAATAATGGTACAGGTAGCCTGCGCAAATGGATTACGTTGGGTGATAATACTCTTAAAAGAAAATAGCGTACTCTTTTAAGAATCGTCCAACCTAGAAAACATAAACACGAAATGCGTTCGTCAATGAACAAAGAGTGTCCGCAATCGGACACTCTTTTCGTTTTTATATACCTATTTCCTTCGCTAGCAGGCTAAAAACGCATTTTTGAAAATCTGGCTTTATATTGGCATATCACAAATCAGCATTACCCAAACAAACCATTACCTATGGTAAAGAACTACCTGAAAATAGCTATACGAAACTTCTGGAAACACAAAGTTATTTCCGCGGTTAATATTTTAGGTCTTACATTAGGTTTAACGGCCTGCCTGCTAATCACTACCTATGTCCTTGATGAAGTCTCTGCAGACAAACACTGGAGTAAAAACAAACAGTTGTTCCGGCTGATTGAGGTGAAGCAAAATGGCACAGCAGAGGAAAAATCAGCATTTCTGATTTCTCATGTAGCAAATACATTACATACCAAGTTTCCTGAAATAGAAGCTTATACCCGTGGTAATCATTTAGGGACATTATTTCAATATGGAAACAAAACAGCTTCTGCCCAATCATGGATAGTTGAACCAGGAGCCTTTCCGATGTTTGATTTTCATTTTTCAGAAGGAGGTGTCCGCAAGGAAAACTTTGATAACCACACAATTGTAATCACTCGAGATTATGCACAAAAGCTTTTTGGGAAAGAAGATCCAGTTGGAAAAGTTGTTTCGCAAGTATCCTATTATGGATCTCCTGAATCGTTTAAAATAGCAGGTATTATTGACAATATTCCTACCAACTCTCATCTATATGCAGATGTTTTGGTATTAAAGAAATATGCTACCAGCTATAACGAACCTCAGGCTTTTGGTACTGTATTCCCCCAATATGTATTATTAAACGAAAATACCAATCCGGAGAAGTTGTCAGCTAAGGTATCAGCCTATATGAAAACCTTACTTAAATCTCCTGTAAAAGTTCAGATAGAATTTCAGCCTATCAGAGATGTACGTTTAAAATCACACAAGATAGATAACGATGGTTCTGATAGTCTGGGTGATATGCAATACATTTACCTGTTTTCAGTAATAGCGGTATTTCTGCTGCTCCTTGCCTGTATAAACTATGTCAACCTTACTACAGCGCAATCGTTACAGAGAGGAAGAGAAACTGGCTTACGCAAAGTATTGGGTGCAAACAGGAGAGAGGTAACCTGGCAGTTTCTGATTGAATCGGTTGGCTTTTTTGCGTTGTGCTGGCTATTGTCTTTGTGGGTGTACAAACTCACACTACCTGTGTTGTATACATTTATCGGCAAGCCACTTACCATCAATTTTACCCAAAGCCTTCCTTTATTCCTTTGTCTGGCACTGATTACGTTTTTGGTTAGCATCCTGACAGGTATCTATCCTGCATTACTACACTCTTCCTATAAACCTGCTAATGTTCTCAAAGGTTTCTTTGACAAGGCTAATGACCGGGGTAATCTCCGTAGAGTACTGGTTGTAACACAGTTCTTTGTTTCAACCCTACTAATTGTTGCTACCATAGTGGTGTATAAGCAGCTGTATTTCATTAATCATAAAAATCTGGGATTCTACAAAGATAATCTTCTGTATATAGAAAGCTGGCTGGACAAAAGCCCCGAAGCCATCAAACACGAGATTCTGCAGGACCCTAATGTTGTATCTATGACGGTTAGTAGCTGGAGTCCTGGAAATATGTCTTCCGGAGGCATGTCGATGATAGTACCAGATCCGCTTCATTCAGGTGAGAGCATAACTGTATATGGTCTGGGAGCAGATTTTGACTTTCTGAAAACACTAGAGATTCCATTAAAAGAAGGACGTGATTTTGATATGAGTTATGCAGCAGATCGGATAGATATTGACTCTCTGATGGAAATTGACTGGACTAAATATGAAAAAGCCGATCTGGGAAAATCTCTTATCATCAATGAAACGGGTGTACGTAAGCTAGGGTTAAAAAATCCTATTGGAGCATCTGTTCAATTCAATGGAATGAAAGGTCGAATCATTGGAGTGATGGCAGATTACCATAGTACATCCTTTCATAATGAGGTTCCGGTAATACTCTTAAGAGCCAACCCTCAGTTTAAGTATGGCAGTCCTCTGATTCGGATCAAACCTGGAAAGCTGGCAAAAACAACTGCTAAAATCGAGGCCATTTGGAAAAAGCACTTTCCTGACCGACGTTTTGAATTCACCTTTGTAGATGATCGACTAGAGAAACTATATCTCAATGAGCAGCAACTAGGCAAGCTATTTGGCTATTTTAGTGCACTGGCTATTTTCATCTCCTGTCTGGGACTCATCGGACTGGCAGCTTTCGCAACTGAACGCCGTACCAAAGAGATTGGAATCCGGAAGGTGCTTGGAGCTACAGTTGCTAACATCTTTACATTACTCTCCAAAGATTTCCTGAAACTGATACTCGTTGCGTTTATAGTAGCTATTCCACTCAGTATATACCTGATGAATCAATGGTTGCAAAAGTTTGCCTATCGGATAGAGATTTCCTGGTGGATTTTTGCTTTGGCTGGAGTAGGTATCATGGGCATTGCTATTCTGGCAGTAAGTTTTCAAACCATAAAAGCCGCCCTGAGTAATCCAGTAAATTCACTTAGAAATGAATAAACGATATAAATTGAATGAAAAAATTATCTATCTCCAATGTTACAAAGAGAGTAAAGTTAACTTCAATCATGTATGGACGTGTAGGTGCGTTGGCCTCCTCCTGCGGCGAGGTTAGCCTTTGGCCTTGCGGGTAGAAGCATCGCTGGAGGTGTCTTTTTCTTTTGTTACTTTTCTTTTGCTTGTCCAAAAGAAAAGTAAGTGGTTGGAAGAGCGATATTCAGAAGAAATAAGCTCTCATATAAATAGATGAAATTGAAAAAATACAGGAAAGAAAGATTAGATAACTTAATTAAAAAAAAATAAAATCCTGAAAAGGCATTGTATAAAAAAACAGATATTACTATTTAGTAAAAAACTATTTAACCATTCACTAATTCATCATGCTATTACAACTCAACAAGGTATTCAAGTGGTACGATTCTAAAGCTGGAAGAACATTTATTTTACGGGATGTGAACCTGGACGTACAGGAAGGCGAATTTATTTCCATTATGGGACCATCCGGTTCGGGAAAGTCAACTCTGTTACATATTCTGGGTATGATGGACGAACCATCAGAAGGTGAATACTATTTCATTGAACAGCCTGTACATAAAATCCGTGAAAAGCAACGGTCTGAGCTTTACAAAAAATACATAGGCTTTGTATTTCAGGCGTACCACCTGATTGATGAGTTAACAGTATATGAAAATATTGAAACACCCCTGTTGTATCATGGCATGAAATCGTCTGAGCGGCAATCACTGGTAGCCGACATTCTGGACCGTTTTCATATGGTAGGAAAAAAAGATTTGTTTCCTAGCCAGTTATCAGGTGGACAGCAGCAGTTGGTAGGTATAGCCCGTGCCATTATTACCAAACCCAAACTAATCCTGGCTGATGAACCAACCGGTAACCTGAACAGTAAGCAAGGCGAAGAAATTATGGATCTGTTCAAACAGTTAAACCAGGAAGGTGTAACTATCATTCAGGTAACACACTCTGAGAAAAACGCTGCGTACGGAAGCCGGATCATCAACCTGTTTGATGGCCGGATTGAAGGATAAAAGATACTGGTTCTGGGAGGTAGACTTTTTTACTGCCAGCTGGAATAATCTGGATAATATCCTGTCAGAACCAATCTTATCTGCACAAATGCAATACGTATAGAAGAGTACGTTCACACCTTTTACTTCTTCTCATGTATGTTACGTAATTATATCACTATCGCATTTCGGCGGCTCTGGGTAGGCAGAGTTTATACGTTGATCAATGTAACAGGTCTTGCATTAGGGATTGTGTGTAGTATGGTTATCTATGTTTTTTTAACCTATGAACTCAGCTTTGATACCTTTCACAGTCAGTCCAGCCACATTTTCCGGATCGTGGAACACAACCACAAAGCGAATGGCACTCAGTATTGGAATACTACAGCCTATCCACTGGCTGAAGCTATACGTAGTGATATTCCGGGTAGCATAACAGCCCAGACAGCCGGCCCTATCAGCCGCATTATCAGTTCAGATGATGGCAAAGGAAACATCCGCCGTTTTGAAGAGAAAAAGATCCTGTTTGTAGACAAATACTATTTACAACTTTTTGATTTTCAGAAAGTATTTGACCAAAAAGAAAATGGCCTCTGGATAGCAGGAAGCCCTCAGACAGCCTTTAACAAACCGAATGCTGTGATATTGACACAACGTTCTGCAGAAAAATACTTTCCTACAGAGGTTTCCCAAAAAGAAACCCTGATAGGCAAAACATTGAAACTCAACAATACAGATGAACTGATTATTTCCGGAATTATCCAGAACCCTCCTGTCAATACTAATCTACTGTTTGATCTGATTGTTAATTACCAGTTTTTTAAGACCAATAATCCGTATAAGGCTACTAATTGGTCGGGGAACTATGAAGGTACTACCTATGTGCTTCTTGATCCGACTATACAACCTTCCACCTTTGAGAAGCAACTAGCAGCCTTGAAAAAGAAATACATGAAGGCAGAAGATGATCGTCGGTCCAGCTATTTCTTACAGCCTTTAACGGATATACATACACAAACGCAATATGGCAGTCTGGGAAGTTATACAGTACAAAAGGAATTGTTATGGTCATTGGCAAGTCTTGGAGTCTTCCTTATTCTGATTGCTTGCATTAACTTTATCAATCTTACTACAGCTCAGGCTGTAAAACGCAGTAAAGAAGTAGGAATACGCAAAGCAATAGGAGGAACCCAACTACAGTTATTCTTTCAATTTGTCTCGGAAACTTTTCTGATTGTTGTTATTGCAGTTGGCCTATCAACAGTCTTTTTACACTGGTTACTGAGCTCACTCAATTCGTATCTTACCATTATTGAGTTAGACCTGCAGATTGACAGTACGCTTATTGTTTTTTCTATTCTGCTTTGTATAATAGTTTCTATTATAGCAGGTTTTTATCCCGCTATAGTACTCACACATTACCAGCCTATCAAAGCATTGAAAGGTGTTATCAAGACAGGCTCTTATGGATTGCTATTACGTAAAGGGCTTATCATCTTTCAGTTTGGCATTACCTATTGTCTTCTGGTAGGGATGTTGATTGTAGCACAGCAGATGGACTACTTCCAGCACAAAGACCTCGGCTTTGTCACAGAAGCTGTAGTAACTGTAAAAATGCCACCTAACCAAACTGCAATGCAACAGGAGCAGTTTCGGCAGCGGTTATTAGCCCATCCGTCTATAAAGCAGGTGAGTTATTCCTCTGGAGCACCCACTACAGCCAACTCCTATGGCACTGACTTCCGCCTTCCCTCAGAACCTTTGACACAAATGCGACAGGCTGAAATGAAAGTAGTAGATCTTCCCTATGCCAGTCTGTATAATCTCACAGTATTATCCGGTCAGTGGCTGTCAGAAGCTAACCGGATGCCTGATGGACAGGGGTTTAATGGCTTTGTAGTCAATGAAACACTTATTAAGATGCTAGGCCTCACACCCGAAAAAGCCGTTGGTCAGACACTTATCATTAGTGAAGGCGAAGCACCTATTGTGGGGGTTGTCAGAGATTTTCACAATACATCATTGCAGCAATCTATCAAACCTTGTGTCTTGCTTCTCTGGAACAAAGACTTTATTGAAGAAAGTAGTATTCGACTGCAACTCCCACACAACAATCCTCTTGCCATACAATCAACTTTAGCTTTTATAGAGGATACATGGAAAGAAGCATTTCCTGAAGGAGTGTACCAATATGCTTTTTTGAAAGACACGCTGGCAAAGAATTACCTGGTTGAGAATCTGATCTTTGATGCTTTCCGGGTATTTGCAGTTATCTCTATTTTTATATCCTGCCTGGGACTGTTTGGGCTGATTACTCATACATCTGAACAACGCACCAAAGAAATAGGTATCCGTAAAGTACTGGGGGCTTCCGTTCAACAGATTGTGTTGCTTCTCTCTGGCGATTTTCTCTGGTTGATTGGCATTGCCTTCATTGCCACGATTCCGCTTATCTGGTATATCATGCATGAATGGTTGCAAAAGTTTACCTATAAAATAGAGATTAGATGGTGGATGTTTGGACTATCTGGTGCCATAGCATTTATTATTGCCCTGGCAACCATCTGTGTTCAGGCTATTCGGTCAGCCTTGGCAAATCCTACTCAGTCACTTCGGTCAGAGTAGATAATATTGGACGTGGCGATTTCTTATTTCTATCAAAGCTCTGATGGCTTGTATGCATTATCAGAATTCTGATATTCTTCCATCCTGACCAGAAATCCGATATTTCTCACCATTGACCTAAACTCTGGTCAAACTCAGAAAGTGAACAGAGTTTAGGTCAAACCTAAAATTGACCATTATTCGAATATTTATTGAACGGGATCGGTATTCTGGTCAAACACAAAAATGATTCGAATACTATAGAGCGTATTGACAAATTATCTGATCCAGACTAAGGCACAGGCCAGATATACCATAGCCAAAAAGAAAACAGCAGTTTTTTTATGGCGAGTGGCAAGACATCGAAAGCCCTTTACTAATTTGTTCAGGTTTGCCCATGGGTTCATCAGCGGAATCACCAACGGTGTCCCCTTCCAATCAGGCATCACCGTTTGCATTAGTGTATTGCATATTCGTGATTACGGGTACTTTCTTTTTTCTGGACAGAAATTTTCTGATCAGATGCAGAATAAATATACTTATCATCTTAGTAAGTTGAAATGAACAGCCTCACCTCTCTTTATCGACCAACGCGGAAGGTGCATAACCGAACTGCTTTTTGAAAGCATACGAAAAATGCGATAGGTTTTCAAAGCCCACCTCATAACATACTTCGATTGGCTTCTTTTTCTTCTCTACAAATTGGTAATGTGCCAGCTCCAATCGTTTTTTCGTAAGCCATCGCTGAGGAGTTGTATTGAATGCCTTACTAAAATCCCTTTTGAACGTGGTGAGACTTCTTCCAGTGAGATAACCGAATTTTTCCAAAGGCAGATTGAACATAAAGTTTTTCTCCATGTACGTGATCAGATCAATTTTTCCAGGCTCTTCAAAATTAGCTAACACGTTATCGATGCTCTTATCGATGCTTCTTAGAATGCTGATGGCTTCGGTGATCTTCAAAGAAGCAATTTCCGTTGGGAGCTCTTTCATATCAAAGTATGGTATGAGAGAAGAGAGGCAACTTTCCAATAGCGGATGATTGTTATAATGAAGGATTCGCTGCTCTGATGCTTTTGGTTTCACATTCAGGTTGGCGTAAAACTCCCGAAGTCTGGTAGTAGATAGATGCATAACCACTGTCTTATGAGGACTACCATCTTTCGGATAATTGATAATAGTAGCAAGCTGATTTCTGGGAATCAGGAAGATGTCACCCTTTTTAAAAATGTACGAGGCATCGGCCTGGACAATTTTAGTTTCTCCTGAAATAAACCACACAAGCATGTGATGATCAAACATGATGTCTGATTTGAAAAACTTATCCTCATACCAGGAAAGTTTAATATCATCGGTTATGTACTTTGCTTTAAACTCCATTCTGTCTTTCAGTTATTATTGAGCAAACAATCTCTGCCAGCTTGGTTATTTTTCTTGTGCCTCATTCGGGTATTATCAACTGTATATTACACAGACTGACCACCATCAATGAGAAAATTAGAACCCGTAATAAATGAAGCGTTGTCTCCTGATAAAAATGTGATCAGATCTGCAACTTCACTGGCTTTTCCAAACCTTGCTAATGGAATGCTGCCAATCATTTGTTCCTCAACATTTTTATCCAGACCAAGTTTATTCATAATCTCCGTAGATACAGGGCCAGGACTGACGGAATTTACACGAATTTTTCGTGAAGCCAACTCAAGGGCGGCAATTTTCATTACGGCATTCAATGCTGCCTTGCTTGCCGCATATACCGATGCACCTGGAGGGGAAATGGTAGCAGACGTGGAAGACAAGAGTATTACCGATGCACTATCATTCAATACAGGAATGAATTTACTTAACGTAAAATAAGCGCCCTTGAAATTAACATCCATGACTTCATTAAATACATTTTCTGTTATCAGCTCAATAGGTGCGAATTTTGTGATCCCTGCATTGATCAGTAATATATCCACTTTACCAAATTGCTGCGCAACGTTGGCTGCCAGGGTCTCAATGTCCGACAATATGGACTGATCGGACACTAAGCTGCTTACATTTAGGTCTTGGGCGGCTTTTTCAACTGCTTCCTTTCTTCGACCTGTTATAATTACATTCGCACCCGCTTCACGCAATGCTTTTGCTGTCGCATATCCTATTCCACTGTTGCCGCCTGTTATCACAGCAACTTTATTTTTAAGACTTGTCATATTAGTAAGTATCGTTAAGACGATGATTAAATTTTGAATGAAATGCCAGTGAGTTCTTCGCTCCATGTCCACAAGCGCCTGGCACTGACTTCATCTAATGAATATGATTTTACGCCAGCAGACATACTGGTATCAGAAGCCAACTCAGCAACTTCTCCATCTTCACAATAAACGCCTCCGATAGTGGTAAGCTTTGGTGAAGTAGCACACCATACCGTAGTAGCGGCACCTTGCGGGATGGTCTTTAATGAAGCCGCTACTTCCGGCAGAAGGTTACCATCTGCATCAAGGAATCCCATTTTCTGAAATAGTTCCAATGATGCTTCTCTTCCTAACTCAGTTCCTGCGATAGAGCCTGGATGTACACTGTACACACGTACGTTGGATGATTGTGCGCGATTATCCAACTCCATTGAAAACAAGTTGACAGCCGTCTTGGATTGACCATATCCTTGTAACGTTTCGTATTCCCTGTTTATAAAATTCGGATCATCAAAATTGAATGGTGCGAACTGATGACCCTGTGAAGAGACATTCACTACGCGCGCACCATTAGCTTTTTTAAGGGCTGGCCATAACCTCGCTGTAAGTTGAAACTGAGCTAAGTAGTTAGTCGCTAACTGTGATTCAATACCACGGTTGTCTCTACGTAGCGGAACCCACATGATGCCGGCATTATTAATGAGTAGATAAAGTGGTCTGCCCGAAGCGATGAACTTTTTAGCAAAAGCATCAATTGAATCCGGACTCATGAGATCCAGCGGTTCAAGTTCTACATTATTGATACCTTCAAGATTACGTTTTGCCTTTTCTATGTCTCTGGCAGGCACGATTACGGTTGCACCTGCCGTTGCAAGCGTTCTTGTTGTTTCCAACCCGATGCCAGTGTTACCTCCGGTTACGATGGCGATTTTCCCGGAAAGGTCGATACCCTTGATTACTTCAGTTGTTGTTGATTTGGCGTTAAACCCGGAACCTACTGGTTGTTGCAACGCTCCCTGATAATTGTTTTGTCTCATGATTTTAATTTGTTTTTGTTGAGACAAAGGTAGAAGCTCTCAAAGCACTCGACTTTGTTTAAACGTCCGAAGATGCTTTGTTTAAAAGGCCATGTTTATGAGCATGAAATTATAGAACTGAATACCGATCTTCTGATTATCCAAGGTTTCCTTTTAGCTATGATTCATCTGGCCTGGGCCTTAATCTGGATCAGATACTTATCAACACGCTCTAGTCATTTCTATTTTGATCAGCAGACAGATTATGGTTATTTTTTATTCATGTCTAACCATAATTCTGATATTTTGCGGAAAAATCAAAATACTGATCTAAACTAATCGTATGACAGATTCCGGACTTACTGACCTTGATAAAAAATGGTTTGACTTTACATCAGCATATGTCACAAAACTCAGTAAAACTGGTGGACATGACTGGGATAGCTTATCTGAGGAGGAACAGGAACTGGCAGCTCTTTGGAAGCTGGAAATGGATATGTACAATGGTGGCTTTATTCAGTTTTTCTGTAACTGGGGGTATGACTGTTATACCCATGCAGTCCGTTGTCTGACTAAACTGCAAGCCAATGAGTGTCTGGATATTATTACACAACAGTATAGCATCATTGAAAGACTAGGAGAGGATGACCGTCTTACAGCTTTATGGGATATACCTAAATACCTGACAGAAGAGGAAACAAAGGCACTAGACGAGTTGGATCACCGCTATTGGGATAACACAGATTCTATACAGGAAAAAACCTTTCAGGTATATGGCTATCTGCAGCAATAATTCAATCCGCTAACTACATCATTGATTATCAACAAGTTTCTTCATGATACTTAATAGTAATGAAAGAAACTTTCAAGAATTATATAAAAGTAAAAGCACCTTGATATATCCTACATATTTCTATTTCTCTCCAAATACGGTTTATATCTCTATTTATCAGCACATTACAGCTCTGAAACGCTATTTTCCTAAAAAATCTAAAAGAAGGCATACATGTATGATAATGAGCAGATTACGACTTTACAAAAAGTAAAGTTGTAGTACCTTTGTAGTGTTAGTCAAGCAGACATATCCTCAGATGCAAGTCTGATCATAGATATAAAAATAAAATTTAGGTTGTAAGTGGTTTGTTACTGAAATTCCCCGAAGGTTTCCTTCTGGGAATTTTTGTTTCCAGACAGTCTCAAATATCATACATAAACACGATTTCCATATCGTTGTTTTTAGTTACGTAAAAGGCATGACAGATTACCTGGGTAAGCGATTGAGCAGCTTGTGCAATTTTGCTTTCCAATAGGGAAGGCTCTTCACTGATATTTCCTACAGGAATAAGTTTAATCGCAATGTCGTTTCCTTGTCCTTCAATATCTGTATACCCTAAAGTGATCAGTAATTCATCTGCTTGTTCCAGATATTCTACACCAATACTTTTGGCAGAGTGGTTAGGAAGATTAGCAAAACCTTCAATGTCTTTAAACACCTGAGTGAAAGAACCTCCATTGGCCTTTCCACGAAATATCTTAAACTTCTCATGTATTTGCTCTTGCATAAATGGGTAGTATTGAATAAAGTGAATAGATTGTGTAAGTAAAGTAGGCGGAAGTTAAAGGAGATTGGTCAAATACTCAACTCATTGTTAAAGAATATGTTATAACAAAAACCAGAAGGTAGAAAACACATTGCTTTCTCGAACTACACGTTTATGATCTTGCATCTTTTTGATAGGGACAATTTGCCTTTCAGGCAAATCTGCGTTCACCGATTTGTTGCCTCCACATAGCATAGTACAATCCTTTCTGTTTCAGAAGATCATCGTGATTACCCATTTCCACAATCTTTCCTTTTTCGAGTACATAGATCACATCTGCATGCAGGATAGTAGACAGCCGATGGGCTATCAGAATGGTGATCTGACCTCTACGTTGTGAGATCTCACGAATTGTATCTGTAATATCTTCTTCTGTGATAGAATCGAGAGCAGATGTTGCCTCATCAAAAATCAGCAGTTGGGGTTGGCGTAACAACGCCCGCGCAATGGAAAGTCGTTGTTTTTCTCCTCCAGATAACTTCAAACCGTTTTCTCCCAGCATGGTATTGAGTCCATCTGCCGAACGGGTCAGGAGACGGGTGGCAGATGCTTTTTCCATGGCGTCCCTTAGTTGTTCCTCTGTAGCATCAGGTTTTACCAGTCGCAGGTTATCGGCTATGCTGCCTGCAAACAAATGGGTATCCTGAGATACAAAGCCGATCTGTCGTCGAAGGGGATTGTAGCGGATAGTAGACGAGAGATGCTCATTGAAATAAATTTTTCCATGTTGTGGAGTATATAATCCTACCAGCAACTTTACCAGCGTGGATTTTCCTGAACCGGATGGTCCTACAAAAGCAATGGTTTCGCCTTTTTTAACTTCAAAGGAAATACCGTCAATTGCATTGTAAGAGGCAGTCTTATGACGAAAAACAACATCTTCAAATCGTAGTGTATGCAACTGATCTATCTCAACCCATTGAGGCGGACGTTGCTCTACAGGCTTTTTCATCAAACCATCAAAATGCTGGATAGAAGCCTCAACTTCTCTGTACTGCAAAATCAGATTACCCAAGTCTTGCAAAGGCCCAAAGATGGTTGTTGAAATAAACTGCATTGTGATAAGTTCACCATTGCTGAGTTGTTTGTGAAAAATAAGCCAGAGCAGAATAAACAGAATCGAATGACGCAATAGTGCCAGTGTAATACCCTGAAAAAATGAAAGTGACTGTACACGTTTTGCTTTTGTCCTTTCCAGATCAAAAATCTTCAGGGTTAAGTCTTTCAGATGGCGGATTTCGGAAAATGTGAGCCCCAGACTACGAATCAGTTCCACATTGCGCAGGCTCTCTGTAATCACACCTGACAGGCGGTTGGTTTGTTTATTAATAGACCGCTGGATGGATTTAATTTGTTTGGAAAGTAGTCCACTCAATGACCCCAACAACACTATTCCTAACAGGAAAAATGCGATCAGTACACCATTTTTGGTAATGCTATACCAGATCAGAAACGCTACTCCAACCAGTGTAGAAAACAGCACATTGATAAATGATTGCACAAAACGCTCTGTATCTGTCTTTACCTTTTGCAGAATGGAAAGTGTTTCTCCACTGCTACTTTCTTCAAATTCCGGAAACGAAAGGCGCAAGGTTTGCCGGAGGCCTTCGTCAAAGATCTGACGGCCAAAACGGGCAACAGTAAGACGTGTTGTATACTCTTGCAAGGCTTTAAACAAACGGGCTCCCAACGCTACCGCAAAGGCTATTCCCAGCCAGACAAGCACCTGACTAACGATGTCTGGAGGATAAGCAGTAGCTACCACAGCAGTGTTTGCATACTCATCTACAATTTTTCCAAAGATGATGGGATCTACTAATGTTAGCAGTTGGGCTCCAGTTGCAAATAATAAGGACAGAAAAATAAGTGATTGATGAGGACGGAGGTATTTCCATAATGTTGCCATGTTCCAGCAGAATTCAAAAAGCATACCTGCTATGTTGTGCTGTAACCAATAAAGAATAGAATGTCTGTTTACTATTTAAAACCAAGTTTCATATTTTTAGCAAGTTTTTTTCACCTTTAATGAAGGTGGACAATCGCCTACTTAGTAACAATGGAGTATAACCTGACTATTTTTGCGGATTATTTTCAGATTGAAATAGAAGATTCTAACAGTATAGCATCTCACATGCCCAAATTTGATAAAGAGGAAATGACGTCATTGCTTAGTGTTGGGAAAGGAGTACTCAATGTTTTTACAGTTAGAAATATGAATGTACCTTTAAAAATAGCCGTTTTGGCTATAAAGCCTGATATTGATATCAAAGAGTATGATCAGGTAGTAGAAGCTAGCATAACTATTTCCTCTGGTATTTTATCCATATATAATGCCATGGAATACCCTGACAATCTACTTGAGTTTCGAATTCCAGCAGGTATATATCAAGCACTAATTGGATATCAGGGGCTAGATACCATTAGCGAAGATGGCTTAGAAGGTAATGATGCTTATACAGTCTTTCTTTGGCAAAACGATACTAGTATTGAGAAAAAAATAATAAAAGAATGGGTGAATTCTCCTTATTGAAAGTCAGTAGGTCAGTACAATAACTCTAAGTCTCAATTCTACTTCTAAACCCATTACTGCAATAGGTCTTTGCGGAAGACAAACGAGCGGGAGATGAATTCTGAAGCACCAAAAAAGCCTAGGGCACCATTGCTCATATTGGTAGGAACATTTGCCACAACCCGGTCAAATAATCCTCCTTTGAAGGCTGTCTGTGCGTATACTGCCCGTGTGAATTCGTAGTTTTCCTGTGATAGTGAGTATTTGTATTGTTGTATCACGGTTCCCTCTTCCAGCATCAGTTGTGCATTATGCCCCTGAAAGTTTAACAGAAATCCTTGTGGATCTACACCAGGAAATTCATAGTGAAAAGCATTGAGCATATCCTGAGTTATCGGGTCTTTTGCCAGATAGACCACCTTTGCGGGTTTGGCTACACCATATCGTACTTTTGGAAATTCCAGCTGATAAATAGCAAAGTTATCCGGCAATGGATTTTCGATCCGATTGGGCGTCCGGAATATTTCCTTTTCAGGTGTAAATGGCGTGACAGGTTCCATGGTAGAGGAAGCCGTGTATACCTGTCCATCTATTTCTATATGTAATGTGTAGGTCTTACCTACCTCACCCTGTACAGTATCCTCAGTGGCATATATGCCGGGGAGAGTATCTAATGGATGTAGCAGATAGGTATGTGCTCCTTCTGAAATAGAAACATTAGCCTGTGATACACCTGCCTGCGGTGATTGAGGGATTGGTACATCTGTCCGGCTTATCCGGATCAGATGTGCTTTCTTCTCATTGGTGATTAGTCCTTCCACTACGATCCTGCCTGTAACATTACCGTTTATTTCATGCAAATCCATTTGTTCTACACAGGATGTAGCCAGCAGCATGCACAGAAGTGTAATAAGAAGACAATAGTTTCTAAATGCATTCATTTTAGTACAATAGTATAGGATATAGTAGGTACAATGGAAAACAGATAAATCCGGTTAGCTACTGTTTTAGGATTGTTTCGGTCTCTTGTAGCTGAAAGATCTTCTCCGATGTAAATGGTCATCGGATTCTTGCGGGCATAGGCATTATAGATCGAAAAGACAAAGTAGTGACTAAACTTGCTGGCAGGTTTATCTTTGCCTTTCAGTGTAGCCGAAAGATCCAGGCGGTGGTAATCAGGTAAGCGACTTGCATTGCGGCTACCATACACAGGAATGGTTTGTCCCTCATACTGAAAACTTTCGGTAGGTAGATTGACGGGATTGCCAGTAGTGTAAATCCAGCTGGCAGATACCGAAAGCCGACTGGAAAGTTCATAGTGCCCTGTAAAAGCAATTTTATTGGGCTGATCATACAGGGCAGGATAGGGATTGCCATTGTTGATACCTTTGATCTGTTTTTTGGCTCTGGAAAAGGTATAGGAGAGCATCCCAGTAAAACGTCCTGTACTCTTCTGAAGTAGAAATTCAATTCCATAGGACTGCCCCTTTCCAAACAGTAATTCGCCTTCTATATAGGGGTTAAATACCAGTTGGGCATTATCTCTGAAATCGGTCTGATTAGCGACGGTTTTGTAATAAGCCTCTACCGAAAATCGCATAGCATAGTTAGGTAACTCTCTGAAGTACCCTATAGAATACTGATTGGAACGCAATGGGTTGAGATGAGGGCCACTGGGATACCAGATGTCAAAAGCTGTAAAGGAAAGAGAGGAGTTGGATAACATCTGCAGGTACTGGGTACTACGCATATAGCTGGCCTTTAGAGAACTTTGTTGATTGATCCGGTAACTGAACTGAAACCGGGGTTCAAATCCCTGTGAGGTATGGAAAATCTTGCCTTTGGAATAGTGGACAGAATCTGTGACAGTGCCTTGATTGAAGGAATAAATGGTTGTTTTTCCAATATTCTGAAAGAGAGAATATCGAAGCCCCAGTTCTATGGATAGTTTCTCATTTATCTTTCCTTCCAGTCCTCCATAGATAGCAGTTTCGAGTGCATTCCGGCTGGGAATATCGTATGTACTACTGACTTGGTTATACCCTGGACGCAGGGTATGGCTGATGGTATTAAGACCGAAAGTAAATGAGAGGGATTCATTTTTGATATACGAAAAATCTGCTTTGGCATTCCAGTCTTTGATTCTAGACCGCCAGTCAAACAGGTTTCCAGCAGAAGGTGTATTCAGATTGTAATCATAGTTGCTGTAGATAAGCGAGAAATGGGAGAAAAGCCTGGGGTTAAAAATATGATTCCATCGAAGTGATCCGGTGACATTGCCCCAGTTAATGGCATAGTCCAGAATGGAAAGTTTGTTTACATCTCTACCTATGTATGCCGAAAGAAACAGGCTGTTCCGTTCGTTGAAAGTATAATTCATCTTTCCGTTCAGGTCATAAAAGTAAAGGCGGGTACCTTTAAACTGTACACGGTTAGTAGAGTCTGTGGTAGCTAACCACAGCAGAGGCTCGGCAAACGTGCGCCGTCCGGCTACCATAAATGAGCCTTTTCCTTTCAGGAGAGGGCCTTCAGCTACCAACCGTGCTCCACCCAGCAGGCTTGCACCACCAGCAGCCCGAAAGATTTTGGTATTTCCTTCTTTCATGCGCAGATCTAATACAGACGATAAACGCCCTCCATACCGTATCGGGAAATAGCCTTTGTAGAGTGTTATATTTTTGATAGCATCTTCATTGAATACCGAAAGAAAACCCAGCAGGTGGGATGCATTATACAGTGGAGCATCATCCAGTAAAATCAGGTTCTGATCTGAACCACCACCTCTGACAAAAAAGCCTGTTGAACCCTCTCCAATAGTAGTTACAGCTGGTAATAGTTGCAATGATTTGATAATATCGCTTGCACCACCCAGTGCGGGAATCTGTCGTACCATTTGCATGGAGAGTTGATGCGACCCCATTGCATCAGGCGTAGCAGATGGTTGTGTTTCGGTAACTACTACCTCCTCCAGCCCAATGGATTGTATGGGTAGTTGCACATCTATTTGCTGGTCAGCTGTTAGTGTAATTGTATGGCTGGTAGTGTGATAGCCTACATAGGAATAGTAGAGTGTATAGGAGCCTTCCGGCAGGGAAAAAGAATAGAAACCATAGGTATTTGATGTTACTTGGTGAGAAGGATCTCTGGTAGAGATAGTGGCTCCTGCCAGTACTTCTCCAGAAGTAGAGTCCCGAACATACCCTGAAATGGTGTAACGCTTTTGCTGCTGATATGAATGCCCTTCTATAGAATAGGCTCCTGAAAATGATAGACAGGCACAGACAAGCAATAGGTATGAAAAAGTAGAGATTATCCTCATAGTCGTTGAGAAGATAGTTGATAAACCAAGGCAACGGTTTACGTATTTATTAGGTAATAGTAGAGAAAGAAGGACAGGAAGACAATTAAGAATGTAGCTTTTAGCACTTTTTTAACTTTATTTAAGATACTTTAACATCAGCAGATAGATCCTATTTAA
This sequence comes from Xanthocytophaga agilis, assembly GCF_030068605.1. NCBI lineage: Bacteria > Pseudomonadati > Bacteroidota > Cytophagia > Cytophagales > Rhodocytophagaceae > Xanthocytophaga > Xanthocytophaga agilis. Next base: position 227,247 of record NZ_JASJOU010000006.1, on the reverse strand, counting down.
GAACAAAGAAAAAATCTTAGTGTGAAGACTTGAATACGTATCCATTATGATTACTTATCACATAGAAAAATACACCCTTTCCAAAGACAGAATTGTTGATGTGTTTCTTGTAAATGAACCTTATCAGGATCTGGATGAATTCATTGAATGGCTGGAAGAGATTATTGCCGAACAAATCCCTGATTTTTCATTGCCGGGTGCTATTATCGTTCAGGGGTTTTTATGGGGTAGTGTAAGATCTAAAATAGTAGAGCTAGTGATGCATGGGCCTTGTATCGAAAAAGAAGAATTTGATACAAAAGAATTTCTGAAACTCTGTTATGACTGGCGAACATTCCTGATTAAAAAACGGGAAGGAAAACGCCCTTAAGCAATACTCGAACCTACTGACATACAGAGCTCAGCAGCTCTGAAACGCTAATTCCCTAAAAATCTAAAAGAAGGCATACATGTATGATAATGAGCAGATTACGACTTTATAAAAAGTAAAGTTGTAGTACCTTTGTAGTGTAAGTCAAGCAGACATATCCTCAGACAAAACGTCTGGTTTAGATATAAAAATAAAATTTAGGTTGTAAGTGGTTTGTTACTGAAATTCCCAGAAGGTTTCCTTCTGGGAATTTTTGTTTATAGAGAAAAAGATATAGAGTTCGCAAATTTTCCTTTTGCAACACAATTGAATGGTGTTTTCTATACCTTTGGTCTATGCAACGTTTGATTGTTTTTTGGGGATTATGGCTTTGGTGCATCTCATGTATACCATGCAGAGATGAACTAACCATGCTCTTTGAGGAATCAGTTGCAGAAATTGCGGTGCTTACTTCATCTTGTCAGGCAGACCCCTCTTCTTCAGCAGATCTCTGTTCACCATTGTGTGTATGTAGCTGTTGTGGAATTTCTCTGATTTCGCCACTACAGGTTGATTTTTCCATGCCTGCGCTTATGTATCAGGATAGCCAGTCGTTTAAGAGCTGGGTAGCCAAACCTGTATATGCGTATTTCTCATTCTGGCAGCCTCCCAAAATCGGTTAGGATAACACTTTATTCTGGCTGTTACCAAACAAATTGATCCATAGAGAGATATTTTCCTTTACCTTGTTGTTTAACATCCGGAGAGTATTCACTCACAGGCTATTTTATTGCCAACTGGTTGCACTTAACAGCAGTCAGAGGCTTAGGGTATCTTCTCAGGCAAAATAAGAGGGATACCTATTCCATAGATTTTAACAAACCACACAATGATTACAATTCTTACAGGGAGTCTGGTATTAAGTCTGTTGCATGCACTGATACCGAATCACTGGTTACCCGTTATTGCGATTGGCAGGAAAGAAGGATGGACTTTATCATACACTACCCGCATTACCTTTATAGCCGGTCTTTCACATGCTGTCAGTACAGTTTTATTAGGATGGGTTTTAGGTCTGATCGGATTTCAGTTGTCAGAGACTGTTAACCAGTTTACGCATATTGTGGCTCCTGTTATACTTGTTCTGCTTGGCATTTTCTTTATCTATCAGCATCACCATCACAAACATTTTCATATTGATGCACCAGGCCGACAGAATAAAAGAAAAATAATTTTATCACTGGTAGTCGCGATGTTTTTCTCTCCTTGTCTGGAGATAGAAGGCTATTTTCTGATGGCGGGATCTTATGGAACAGGCTTTCTTGTGCTTCTTACGTTTGTGTATATGGTGGTGACTATTCTGGGTATGATCAGTTGGGTACGGGTTGCGTATTCGGGTATACTTAAGATAAACTGGCATAAGATAGAACATAATGCAGGCATTATTACAGGAGTAACCTTGATTCTGACAGGGATCATCTCTTTTTACGTACACTAGAAATAATTGTCAGGGAGCAGTCGCATTGACAACAGTATCTGTATTTATATGTACATGAAGTTACTATTCAATTATTAACTTATGCAAGATCCAACAAAACCTAAAAATATTTCTTCTAAAAACCGACTGTCTCTCATCAGGCCAGTTCCGGCATCACATCATGATCATTGCTGTGGTCATGATACCCATGATCATAATCACACGAAAGAGCATTCTCACAGTGCAGAAGATGGACATTCACACGATCATGACCATGATCACTCGCATGATGGGCACTCACATGGAAATGATTCTGCTGGTTGGCTAAGCCAGTGGCCATTGCTTTTGTCGCTGGCGGTTCTGGTGGGTATGCTGGTGCTGGAGTATGGATTTACTATTAAACCACCCTTTCCAGTCGACCTGATCATTTTTGGTGTAGCCTATTTGCTGGCGGGTTATAATGTATTGTCATTGGCTTTCCGAAAACTGAAGCGGTTGGATATTTTCAATGAGTTTTTTCTGATGAGTATAGCTACTCTGGGTGCCTTTTCGATTGGTTCTTATAGTGAGGGAGTGGCTGTAATGGTGTTTTATTCGATTGGCGAGTGGTTTCAGGATGTGGCGGTGAGTCGGGCTAAACGAAGCATCAAAGCCTTGCTGGATATTCGTCCTGATGAGGTTACTGTATTTAGAAATGGTCAGACGTTGGTAGTTAATCCCAAAGACGTACAGCTGAACGAAACCATCCAGGTTAAGGCAGGGGAGAAGGTAGCTCTTGATGGTGAATTGCTTTCCGAACAGGCCTCATTTAATACGGCTGCTTTGACAGGAGAAAGCAAGCCGGACGCCAAACGGACAGGAGAAAAAGTATTTGCCGGAATGATTAATCTCAATACCGTCAGTGAGATCAAAGTAACATCCCTGTTTAAGGACAGCAAGCTGAGCCGTATTCTGGAGATGGTACAGGACGCAACAGCCCGCAAATCGCAGACGCAGTTATTTATTTCCCGCTTTGCCAAAGTATATACACCGATTGTTTTCTTCCTGGCGTTAGCCGTTTGTTTGATTCCCTATTTCTTCGTAGATACTTATGTATTTACGGACTGGTTGTATCGTTCACTCGTATTTCTGGTTATCAGTTGCCCTTGTGCATTGGTTGTTTCGATTCCATTGGGGTATTTTGGGGGTATTGGCTTAGGGTCACGGAATGGCATTCTGTTTAAAGGTTCTAACTACCTGGACGTTATGACTCAGGTGACCAGTATTGTGATGGATAAAACCGGAACGCTGACTCATGGCGTATTCAAAGTACAACAGGTAGTCACAGACCAGTCGGATAAGACAGAATTTATTCAGCTTGTGGCAGCCCTCGAAAGTCAATCTACGCATCCTATCGCCAAAGCTATTGCAGAATATGCAGAAAGTCAATCTGATCAAAACCTAAAGGTAGAAAGGGTAGAGGAAATCTCTGGTCATGGCCTCAAGGGAATAATTGAGGGAAAAGAGGTGCTGGCAGGAAATACAAAACTTCTGAAAAAGTATAACATAACTTATCCGGAAGATCTACATAGCCTTGTGGATACCATTGTGGTAGTTGCCGTTAATGGTAATTATACTGGTTATATTACCATTGCAGATCAGATCAAAGAGGATGCAGCGCAGGCAATAAAAGCTATGCATGCATTGGGGCTGGAAACGATAATGCTCTCTGGCGACAAACAGACTGTAGCAGATGCTGTAGCCCGACAACTAGGTATCGATCAGGCATATGGAGATTTACTGCCGGAAGGAAAGGTAGAAAAGGTACAAGCCTTAAAAAATGCAGGCAAGCAGATTGCCTTTGTAGGAGATGGAGTAAATGATGCTCCGGTTATTGCACTGGCTGATGTAGGCATTGCCATGGGTGGATTGGGTAGCGATGCAGCTATCGAAACGGCGGATGTTGTGATTCAGAATGATCAGCCTTCCCGAATTGTTTCTGCCATTAAAGCAGGTAAGCTGACTAAACGTATAGTCTGGCAGAATATCAGTCTGGCTATGATTGTAAAGGTAGGCGTATTAATCCTGGGAGCCGGAGGTGTTGCCAACCTGTGGGAAGCTGTAATTGCCGATGTAGGAGTTGCATTACTGGCTATTCTGAATGCAGTACGAATACAGCAGATGAAGCTTTAATGGTATAAAACTTTATTTTTGTTTGCTTGTTATCCTATAAACTGCAAACTGCTCTGTTGTAAAGACAGAGCAGTTATATTATTCTTTATGGAAAAGCATTATCCTGTTGAGTGTCCGCGATGCGGCACTTCATTTGCCTGTAAGGTAAACTCTGTTTCAAAATGTGATTGTATGTATGTCGACCTCACTCCGCTGGAGTTGCAATACATCCGTGAGAATACAGAATCAGGTACCTGCCTGTGTATGAACTGTCTGATGGAGCTCAAAAAAGCATACCATCAGCACTCCTCTGAATAAGATAGCTTATGGGCCATTCAAAATATTTTTTGAAGAGATCCCTGAATAAAATATTACCTTTAAGCCCTCATTTATCCTACGAAAATAAAATGGTAGTCATCTACCGAGACAAAATGCCTTTTCATCCGGATACGCCTTCGCCAGACAGTAGTTCGTTGGGACTGGGTTGTTAGTTGGAAAAGAGAGTATTTTACCGAAGACGCAAATAGTTATAGCCATTATATGAAATTTTCAGTTTGTATCATTCTTTTGTTGCTTCTTTGCTTCACCACTGTATCGTATTCCCAGAGCCGACAGATACATCCTTTAAAAGGAATTGTAATGGATCAGATGACCAGAGACTATGTAAGCAATGCTACAATTACGATTACCACCAAAGCCAATCCCTCCAGTGGAGAATCTGACCCAAAGGCTTTCTCCAAGATGACAAAAACGAATGAACTGGGGCAGTTTACCTTTCTGAACATTCCAGACGGAAGCTATACACTATCTGTGAGTTATGTAGGTTTTGTCAGTCAATCGCTGAATATATCTGTTCCCTCTACTATCCATAATCAGCCCCTTTCGATTGCCTTACAGGCGGCTCCTGTACAGCTCAGCGAGGTTACGGTCTCTTCTATACATGCACATGATCAGCAGATTATCTCTTCACTGGATATTAAACTACGTCCTATCACTAACTCTCAGGAGATTTTGCGTATGGTGCCAGGTTTATTTATCGGGCAACATGCCGGAGGAGGCAAAGCTGAACAGATTTTTTTACGGGGTTTTGATCTGGATCATGGCACTGACATTCGCTTAACTGTAGATGGTATGCCTGTCAATATGGTTTCTCATGCTCACGGGCAAGGATATGCCGATCTGCATTTTGTGATTCCGGAACTGGTAGAAAATGTAGATTTTAAGAAAGGGCCTTACCATACTTCCAAAGGAAATTTTACTACAGCAGGCTGGGTAGATTTTCATACACAGAATGTACTGGAAAAAAGTCTGGTGAAGCTGGAAGTTGGACAATACAATACATACAGGGCTGTAGGGGCTTTTAATATGTTAGGGCAAAAAATGCGTGAGCAAGGACACTCAGCCTATCTGGCTTCGGAATATTCCTACTCTGATTCGTATTTTGATAATCCACAACATTTTAAACGCTTTAATCTGTTGGGCAAGTATCAGGGCAAACTAAGTGAAGCTACTCAACTGACAGTTACGGCTTCTACGTTTTACAGCAAATGGAACCACTCCGGACAGATCCCGGACCGGGCAGTGGCTTCCGGATTAATTGACTTTTATGGTTCTATTGACCCTACAGAAGGTGGTGAGACTAGCCGAACCAATATCAATGCTGAGTTCACGACAGCTACTCCTGGTGGCAGTCTGATTAAAAATCAGTTCTTTTACAGCAATTATAATTTTGAGCTCTATTCTAACTTTACTTTCTTCCTGAAAGATACTGTAAACGGAGACCAGATCCGTCAGAAGGAGGGACGTAATCTGTTTGGATATAACGGCAGCTTTCAGAAAACTTACTACCTGGGATCTACTCAGTGGATTTCTACTCTTGGAGCCAGCTACAGACAGGATCTGACTCAGAATTCGGAATTGTCTCATACTAAAAACAGAACGGAAACGCTGGAAAGACTTCAGTATGGAGATGTGAATGAACTAAACGCAGGTCTATATATTGATGAATTGGTTCATATTTCACCTAAGTGGACAGTGAATGCAGGGGTTCGGATAGATTATTTCCGTGACCAGTATACCGACTTACTACAAAACCCGGTGACTACTAAACAGGCAAATGGAACTATCGTTTCTCCTAAGCTTAATTTTTACTACACACCTAATTCCCGTTTTCAATTTTATCTCAATACAGGCAAAGGCTTTCACTCCAATGATACACGGGTAGTAGTGCCACAGAACGGTAAACAGATTTTGCCTGCTGCCTATGGATCGGATCTTGGGATGATTGTGAAGCCTTTCCCTAAGTTATTGATCAATGCGGCCTTATGGTATCTGTGGCTGGATCAGGAGTTTGTGTATGTGGGTGATGAAGGTGTAATAGAACCAAGTGGCAAATCGCGCAGACAAGGTATTGATGTATCGGTACGTTATCAGCTTACACGTAGTCTGTATGCCGATGTAGATCTGAATACGGCTCGTCCGAGAGCTATTGGAGAGCTAGCAGGTCAGAATTATTTGCCTTTGGCTCCTACATTTACGACTACGGGTGGCTTGTCGTTAACAGGTCAGAAGGGTTTTAGCGGATCATTGCGGTATCGGTATATGGGAAATCGTCCTGCCAATGAGGATAACTCTATTGTAGCGAAAGGATATTTTGTAACGGATTTGCAAGCGAACTATACCAAACCTACGTATGCTGTTGGCTTATCGGTTCAGAACCTGTTTAATACCCGTTGGAAAGAAACACAGTTTGCGACTGAAAGTCGTCTCAAAGGAGAAGCTACCTCTGTAGATGAGATTCATTTTACGCCTGGTACACCTTTCTTTGCTCGTCTGAGTCTGACTTATTTTCTGAAATAATTGTTTGTTGGATTTTTAGGGCCTATGCTTTTTGAGAAGAGTATAGGCCCTGGTGCTTTTTGAGAAGATCTCTTCCTGAGTTATTTCAGACTCACGAACACTGCTCCATATATAGCATTTAGAGTTCACTCTTTCTTCATTTTTTTATAGTCCAGAACATATCTCTTCCTACCACCTGTCACTTTTTTGCTTGCCCAAAATAGGGGCACCAAATGAGAATTTGGTGAGCCAGATTTGTGTGTTTGTAAAAAAAGGCACCTTTTCCCGATCCTTCCGCCCGCAAGGCCAAAGGCCAACCTCGCGGGAAAAGGAAGGCCAACGCACCTATACTACCACACACGATTGAAGTGACTACCCTTATCTTTGTATCATGTGCTGTTTGAGCCATGTGTTATTTGAGTGTAGAGGTAAGATTAGAATAGAATCATTTTTGGTACAAATTCCTTTCAACGCGAACCGTTGTAGCTGTGCGTTGGCAATCTTTCTGCCGCGAGGAAAGCCCCTGGCTTTGCGGGTGGGAGGATCGGCAGAAAGTGCCTTTTTTTACAAACACACAAATCTGGCTCACCAAATTCTCATTTGGTGCCCCTATTTTGGGCAAGCAAAAAAGTGACAGGTGGTAGGAAGAGATATGTTCTGGACTATAAAAAAAGTGAAGAAGCCCATGAAAGAATGATGAAGAGACTATGAACAAATGAAGGAAAAGTGATTTTCAAAACAAACGACAACTGTGACATTGAACAGTTTGGTTTTATATTGCAGGTAGTTGATATACAAAGGTGTTTACCTGCTAATGAGGAATCGGAATTCAAAGAATACAGAAAACCTGCCAATACAGGCTTTGCTTGAAAATGAATATGTGCGGATAACCCGCCTGCATAAGGATCTGAATAGCCTGTCAGTTGTGCCACACCGACATGATCATTATGAGCTGATGCTGGTAACAGAAGGGGAGGGCAGGCATTCTATTAACTTTAAATCCTATGATATTAAGCCTGACAGACTCTATTTTCTGCATCCGGGACAAGTGCATTTGATTGAAAGCTTTGAACGTGATGGCTGGCTGATATTGTTTGGAGAAGAGCTGTTTAAGCGGTTTCTGACTATTCATACACATGAAGATGAACACGGCCTGCTGGATTCCTATACTCCACATCCGTATGTCGATCTGGACGAAAAGCTTAAAGGAACCTTTATTCTGCTTATTGACCAGTTGCAAACCGAACTTTCAGCTAAAAAGCCGGATGTTGACATTAGTTTACATTACGTATCGCTGCTGTTGTTGTATGCCAATAAAGCGCAAATAGTCCAGCATCCGAAAGAGCCACTGCCCTTAGTAAATAAGCAGCTCTTCCATCGGCTCAAGCTGCTTATTGAGCAGCATTACAGGCAGCAGCACCTTGCCGCTTTTTATGCAGAGACATTACATACGGATATAAAAAAGCTAAATAAAATCTGCCGGGAAGCTACTGGGCTCACCGTTTTTGAGCTTTTGCAGGAGCGTCTGGTTACAGAAAGCAAGATTCGTCTACAGACTTCGACAGGGTCAGTAAAAGAGATAAGTTATGACCTGGGTTTTAATGACCCTGCTTTTTTTGGTCGATTCTTTAAGAAACATACAGGCATTACTCCTGCTGAATTCAGAAACAGGCGGATGATATAAACCAGAGATTACCCGAAAAGTACCAGAAACAGAACTGGCATTGCCCTACCTTTGCCCTATGACAGAACATAGCAAAGCAGTAAAAGCAATGATATGGGGTGTAGTAGCCTCTTTTTTCTTATCCTCCACATTTATCATCAACAGCTTACTAGCTGGTTCGGGTGGGTATTGGGCATGGACAGCCGCTTTACGGAGTCTTTTTCTTATTCCTATTTTAGGGCTTGTTGTGTTTTTTGCCAAACAGCTTCAGCCACTTCTTACAGCGATCAGGCAGTATCCATTCATTTTTATCAAGTGGGGTACTATTGGATTTGGGGTTTTGTATACATTACTTGCTGTTGCCTCTTTGTGGTCGCCAGGCTGGATGGTTGCAGCTACCTTTCAGATAAATATTCTGGCAGGCATGTTACTAGCTCCCTTTATCTATCCTGACCATCGGAGGCATATTCCACGAAAAGCCCTGCTCTTATCAGTCTTTATCATCTTTGGTGTTTTTGTGATGCAGTTTGATAAAATGGGTGAGTTGAATTCGGCTGGTAGTGTACTCCTGAGCTTTTTTATTGTTTTGCTGGGAGCCGTTGTCTGGCCTCTGGGTAATCGCAAGTTATTGGTAGACCTCGAACAAAAGGGATTACATCTGAATGCCCTGCAACGTGTGTTAGGAATGAGTATTGGCTGTCTGCCGTTGCTTATTTTGATAAGTGTAATAGGATTTGCGAATGCAGGCCTTCCTTCGCTGACTCAGTGTCAGGCATCTTTTTATTCTGCTTTGTTTTCGGGTTTCCTGGGAGGAGTCAGTTTTTATCAGGCTACACAGATTGTCAATAAGAATCCTGTTGCACTTGCTACCATTGAAGCTACTCAGGTGTTTGAGATACTCTTCACACTGTTGGGAGAGATGGTTCTTAAAGGGACTCCTTTTCCAGGTTTCTATGGACAGATGGGACTTTTCATTGTATTGTCGGGTATGGTATTTCACTTCTGGAATACACTGAACCATAGCCGAAATCTCTCCATGCGCCCGCTCAATGTTGTCAACTGAAAGTAGAAGCTCTTTTCAGTTGACAACATTGAATGAATGCTTAAACCAATGCATCCTGAAGTTTATTTTACTGCTGGTCTAACGGCAGGTAGGTTGTTAAAGTAACTTCACGCCCTTCCAGCAGTGGCACGATTTTTCCGACCACCAGAGTCTGAAAATGGGTTGAATTCCGGTGTTCATTTAAGGCGGCCTCATCTTTGTAACCTTCAAACAATACGAGGGTGTTTGGATCGGAGTTGCTTTGATGGATCTTATATAAAAGATTGCCTTCTTCTTCGGTACTTTTCTTTACAACATCCGGAAGTAAGCCTAGTACAGTCTCCAGTTGGCCTTCTTTAACTTTCCATTTGGCAAATACATAGATAGGTTCCATAATTTTATATTTTGTGGCAGATATGCCTTGTTTGAGAAGTGTTGAATTTGTTTGAATTATATGCGGTGATCCTGCTTACACTTAGTGAATACCTTTCAGGATACCTCCGTCTACTCTGATAGCGGCACCATTGGTAGCAGCTGCCAGTTCGCTTGACACATACAGAACAGTAGCAGCTACTTCCTCTGGAGAGATAAATCGTTGCAACAGACTAAGTGGTCGTGTTTCTGTGAAGTATTGTTGTTCTACTTCTTTGGTAGTACTGTTTCGCTGCTGGGCAAGTTCTCCGATAAATCGTTCTACCCCATCTGAATAGGTAGGACCTGGTAAAACGGAGTTAACAGTCACGCCTGTGCCTTTGGTTAACTGAGCCAGACCATTGGCTATCGAAAGCTGGGCTGTTTTGGACATACCATAGTGAATCATCTCTGTAGGAATCTGTATAGCAGACTCGCTGGAAATAAAGATAACCCTCCCCCAGTTTTTTTCGAGCATTTTAGGCATATAAAAACGGGTTGTCCGCACCCCGGTCAGGACATTGATGGAAAATAGCTTAAGCCAGTCTTCATCTTTTGATTCGAAGAAAGGAACTGGCTCAAAGATGCCAAGATTATTTACAAGAATATCTACTTCAGGCAACTGTTGAGTCATTTGCAGATATCCTTCTTCTGTGGCCAGATCTGCAACGACACCATACACTCTGGCGTCAGGTACTTCGTTTTCTATACGGCGTTTGGCAATGTCAACTTTACTGGCATCCCGACCATTTATATACACAATGGCACCCTCTTTGGCAAATCCTTTGGCGATTGCATACCCGATACCGGCAGTAGAGCCAGATACGAAAGCAGTTTTGTTTTTGAGTAAGAGATCCATGATCGCTGTGTTTTAATTTATATACCAAAATTAGTACATAGCGATACGCAGACACAGGAGGCAAATCACAAAAAAAGTGTGACGAGAATCACACTTCATTTATGGGTAGAATAAAGCCGGCTTAGCGTTTCGCGACTCACACCGAGATATTCGGCTATATATTTTTTAGGGATTTTTTGTGTCATATGCGGATATAGATGATTGAACTCTTCGTATCGTTGCTGAGGGGTGCTGGAGAGTAGGGATATAATGCGTTGTTGCTGGGCAACATACCCTCTGGTCAGCTTTACTCTGAAAAAATGTTCCATCTTATGAAGGTCGGCAGATAGTGTTTCCCTGCCCTGGAGCTTCATACACAGAACTTCTCCGTCTTCCATACAAACGATATTTAACCGGGCCTGTTTCTGATAAAAGTAGGCCTGGTAATCTGACATCCACCAGTTTTCGCCTGCAAATTGTACGATGTGTTCTTTCCCATCATCATCCAGGTAAAACATTCTGAAAATGCCTGCCATGATCAGGTATTCGAAGTTTGCCTGATCTCCATCCTGAATGAGATACTGGTGTTTTTTTACCCTTCTTGGAGTGAAAAAGGTTTTAATATGTTCGAATTCTTCATCGGTAACAGATATCACTTCTTCAATGTGTTGGCGTAGTTTGTCCATGAATACGTAAGCTACTGGAATGTGGTTTTGTTGGGTGAAAAAGAATAAGTCAGAAAGAGCCTACAACAAGTAGTAGCTAAAAATAGGTAAAAAAAATAGCCCTGCCAAGTGTCTGGGGTGGGAGTAGCTGGAATGAGGACAGTCTTTGATTCTGTTAAAGAAGCCCTCTTTCTGGCCTGAAAGACCCCCTCTGTCTTCCTAAGGATCTATATCTATCTCCCTCCACTGTCCTTCTGAAAGAAACTTGTGACAAATAGAGTGCTGTTTCCTTTCTGAGAGAATTACGTTCCAGTCGGAAAGGCCGCTAACCTTATCACAAGATTCTTTCAGAAGGACAGCGAGGGGAGAGACCCTTCCAAAAAGACAGGGTGAGAGGAGATGGAAAAAGAGAGTGTGTTCTTTCTTCCTACTTCATAGCTTTCCTCACATATAAACTTTTTAAAGCGTCTCTCGGTTAGCTTTATACTATGTCAGGCAACCGCACTTCCGGATCTATTAAAAATATGTTTTCTACCGGTACGTTACACCGGTTTTCAGAATCCCGACTGGATGAAGAGCACATCCATACTATTCTGACAGCTCCCACCGCCCGGTTTATTCCACTCTGGAAAAACCAGAATCTATTTGCTATAACAGATCCATTGCAGCCTGCTTTTTTGTCAAAAGAAGAAACAGACCGATTGCTAAACGAAGGAGCAGAGTTTGTGTTTCTGGGTATGCTGGAAGAGATTCCTTATTTTGCGTTTGCCCTGCCTGATACGATTGTGACAGAAGAGCTTTTTGGGGACAGCCGGGCATTTAAGGACTTGCGCGAAACAGGTGCCTTGCTCGGGCAGGAAGAAGGTAATCTGCTTGCTTATGCACGGGCCATGATACACTGGCATCATACACATCAGTATTGTGGCCGGTGTGGTAATAAAACCATCAGCATTGAAGCAGGTCATGTGCGACAGTGTACGAATCCGGCTTGTGATCTGAAGCATTTTCCACGAACGGATTCAGCTATTATTGTGCGCATTACCTATCAGGATCGGTGTTTGCTGGTACGGCAGCCTATCTGGCCGGAGGGAATGTATGCTACAGTTGCAGGTTTTTTGGAACCAGGTGAAAGTCTGGAAGATGCAGTAGCCAGAGAGGTGAAGGAAGAAACAGGCTTGACTCTGACAAACATCAAATACCACTCCTCACAGCCCTGGCCTTTTCCAGCGTCTATTATGGTTGGCTTTACAGCAGAAGCTACCAGTATGGAGTATACTCTCGACCAGCGCGAAATTGAAAAGGCTTGCTGGCTTACCCGACAGGAGCTGATCGAAAAAATAAAAGACAAATCCATTAAGCTACCCCGTCCGGTATCTATCTCCTATCGGCTGATTGACGACTGGTTTCGAAAGAAGAATAAAGGCAAACTGTCTCAGATTAAGTGAGAAAAGACTACGCTTTGCTATTTGTATTGAATAGGGCAGGATGTTATCTTGAGAAGATTTTAGCATAAATATCTATGACAGACATTACCCGAAAAATGCTTATCAGACTCACTTTCAGTCTCTTTTTTTATGTGCTTGTACTAGGGCTTGTATTTTTAGGACACAACTCAGCCCCTAGTAGCGTTTGTGGACCCGGAGCGGATTTTATGGCTATTCTATTTGGTATTATTGGAAGTGTAGTGCTCTGTATCAAAAATTTTTTTCAGGTAGCCTATGGCCAAAAAACGCGTGTACCATCACTGATATTACATCTTTTGATAAGTGGTGGTTTTATATTGGGGATGTGCTTTTCTTAGAGACTTTCATTTCTCATTTAGAAATGTGAACCCGATTGGCTTTCTAGTTACTTATAGTTATTTTATGTAATCTATACTATGAGGATTTTATACTTTGTTTTTGGATTTTAATTACTTTTATGAGTAGAGATGACTACTATTACACTATTGTAAAAGCAGCTTTAGAAGCGGCAGGCTGGACGATATTTGAAGATCCACTACGTTTGAAAATAGAAAAGCTTTTTTTTCAGATAGATCTTGCTTGCAGAAGGAATGGAGATGGAAAAACGGAAGAAATTGCAGTAGAAATAAAGTCATTTTTGAAAGAATCATTTATCACAGATTTTTATCATGTTCGTGGACAATATCTTACTTATCGGGATGTTTTAGATATAACTGAATATGCCCATGTAAAATTGTATGTCGCTCTACCCGAATTAGTTTATAAAAAGAATTGGACAATTCCATTCATTGATAAAATCAGACAGAAAGATGGTATAGGGTTAATTTTGTTTAATGATAAAAACCAAATTACACAATGGCTACACTAGAAAAAGAAAAAAAGGGTGTAAAGTCTAAGCTGGAAGCAAAACAGAAGACGATAAAGGAGGTCTTAACTTCCTATACAAAAGGTGGCTATGGAAATACAAAAGATCTAAAAAATGTAGCAGTATTTGACGATGAAAGGAGTCGTTACCTGGTAATGGTACAAGGTTTAGATAAGGAGGGTCAAAGAATTAATGATATATTTTGTCATGTAGAGATTCTTACTGATGGCATTATACTAATTATGGAGAATAACAGTGATGAAGAAATTACTGAGGACTTGGTAAAGAAGGGCATCAAAAGAGAGGAGATAACGAATACTAACTTATTGTTTTATAGTTAAGCCTGATTAGCATCAGGCTTTTTTTATGGAAAACTAGTACAAACCCAAATCTACTTTTTCTCAACTACAGACTATGCCTTTACAGAAAGTGGAAATGTATCACGAAGAGATTTCATATGAAGTGAAAAAATATTCTTTCAACAGTGAATATCTTTCTTTTATTCCGATAGATATAAGAGTTTATCTGGAAAAGATTGGCTTACCATCAGTTGTAGCATTTGATGCATTATCTTTTACACCTTATAGTGAAGAAAATACAATTATCACAGGCGAAAATAGGGAAACTGCCTTTTTGATAGTAGGCAAGTTGACTCACTTCTATTGTGATTTCGGATTGCAGGTATATCTTAATCTAAAGACCAGAGTTGTGATGATAGATGATCCTTATTCCACTGAGAAAGTACTATTTGCCAACGCTGATTTTTTTGCCTTTGTTAACTTTGTTACAATTTACCTACAGCAGATTATTCTATATATAGATATGAGTGACAATGAAATAAGCATGCAAAATCCAGCAGATTGGCTAGTAGCAAGATTTAATGCCATTGATCCTCTGGCACTGTCGAGCCCGGAAAACTTCTGGACTTTGTTTATTGATGCTATAAAAAGAAATTATAACCCTAATTAGTATGTTGTCAGAAGCTTCATTCTAATAAAGGCCACCTCCTCACACTTGGCTCCTAGCCACACAACTCAGTTGGGTAAAGTTCCATTTCAGTGATCGTATGTAGCATTTCAACAGCTCTGTGTAGTCTGTCCAGCATGCCTGCCGTATGTTTGGAAAACTATCACACTTTTTAGTAAAGCTACTATGAAAACTATACAACGGACCACTTCTATTCTATTTTGCCTGATCGTATTCTGTTTATCAGCCTGTAAAAAAGATAACACCAGCGAACCTGCGCCTTCTCAGCAGGAGCGACCTGGCCACATACCCGGTTTAGGAGAGGAAGAGGGCATACCCGAAGGAACAGAATTTAAACTGCCTGCCGGCATAAAGCTAACAGGCCCTATTGTAGGCGACGATTACATTTATGACGGTGAGAGCTGTATTGTCGATGGTGCGGGTCATTATGTGACGGTAAGCCTTCCGCTTGAAAACACAACGACTGTACCTATCACCATTGAGTTTCCGGCTGGCTTGATCATCATCTCTTTGTCTGGAGATTACCAGCATGGCATATTACTTGAAAAGGTTATTGTAACCATTCCTGCGAAATCAGGTACTTCGGATAATGGGGGTAGCAGCAATGGACAATGCCAGGCTACTCTTATGCTATCCTGTCTGAATATCATGAAAGATCCGGCCAACAGTGAGGCAGAGTTTATACTAGGTCCTGTTACCTCTTCTGCCTTGATAAAAGATTTACTGGATAAACTCTCTGATAAAAAGATTCTGTATAGTGCCTATTCTGATAAGACAAAGTTTTATGAAACAGAAAGCTATGTGCAGGATGCGTTGTGGAGCATTACAGATGGCACAGGACTAACAGAAGAGGATTTGGAGAATATTGACAAGATACCTAACAAGTAGGTGTTTGTATACTTCTGCTATAAATATAACAGGATTCATCCCGAATATTGAATATGAGAAAAACCCAAGCCTATGTTTTTGAAAAGTGTGGGCTTGGGCAATTTTTGAAAAATCTATCTTCTTGAGTTTGTTTATTGTCTCCTTCGTCACTCTACTTGTGGCTTCTTCATTTTTTGCTTGTCTTTTCCTAGATTGGTTTATTGTCTCTTTCTTCTCCCATCCTACCATGGTTCTTTTTTGCTTGTCCAAAAAATGAAGCAAAAAAGGACAAAAAATTCCAAAGCTTCGCCCCACAGGGCCAACGCTAGGCTCGCGGAATCTTTATCCCTACGCACCTACACTTCCTCTCACGATTGAAGTCAACTTTACTCTCTTTGTGACATTTGTTCTTACTTTCTCAATGATTTTCATAAACAAAATAGGGGCAAGATCTACTTAAAAGCTTCGTATGGTTATCCGTTTTCTTTTTGAAGGAAATTCTCGATCAGCGGAATCACGAAGTCACTGTCCTGGGTATCTGGTTTAAGTGTGGTTATCTCTCCTATGTATTCACCGTGTCCGCCGGGGATTATGGCTAGCTGCGAGTTGGGGATTAATCGATGCATTTCTGTGGCGTGTTCAGGAGTAATCACATCGTTGTCGCCGATTATGAGTAGGGTAGGAGCTTTAATGGATTGGATTTGTGCATCAGGAATATCTTTAAAAGTAACCATCCGTCTGGCGTCCTTGTCGTGCATGGTTTGTAGCCCCTCAGGATCTGAAGCCACCTCTCTGTAGGCTTGCTGTAGCTGTTGTGGCATGTTGTCGAGCCGGGCCTGGCTCATAAAATCCCAGAATGCAGAAGGTACCCCACTTCGTTTGCTGAGTGCAGAGGCTGCTATGACTTTATCGACTTGTTCGGGGTGACGAATAGCGATTTGCAGGGCAGTTGTACCCCCATTGCTAAAGCCAAAGATGTCGGCCTTTGGAATGTTCAGATTTTGTAACAGAAGAGCCACATCATCCGCGTCCTGTTCAAACGAAAGCTCGTTTTCACGGTCGCTTGTACGTCCATGGGCTTGTAGCTCTACCGCGATAAGTTTTCGGTGTGGTGCCAGCAGAGGAATAACGCGGCCAAAGGTAGTCTGAATAGTAGATCCGCCCCCATGAATAAGTACCAGTGGCTTGCCTTCTCCATATATTTCATAATACATTTTCAGGCCATTTACATCCGAATAATCGCTTTTGAAGGTCAGGGTGTCGGTTCTTGTAGTTGTCATGGTATGGGTAGTCTGCTCAGTTGTTGGTAATAAATCAGTATGTATGTTAGGCTATTTTAAGTTCTCGTTGATAAATAGTGGTTCTAGTACACTGCGATGGTCTTCACCCCATTTTGCTGTCAGCTCAATGATGGGTACTAATGTTTCACCCAGTGGGGTGAGATTATATTCTACCTTTAAAGGCAATTGATCAAAACTGGTTTTGGAAAGGATGCCATGCTCTACCAGTTGGGTTAATTGCGTATCTAATAATCTCCGTGATGCTTTGGGAATTTTGCGCTGCAGTTCGCCGGGTCGTCTGATGCCTGAGTGAATGCACCAGATGAGGTTAATCTTCCATTTTCCGTTCATCACTTCCATAAACAGGTGAAGGCCACATTCTGTTTCAACAGGTAATTTTCTCTCGTACATTCTAGTAACTATAAGTTGGTAGACAAATATACGTTATCTGCAGATTTATTTGATACGGCTGAATTTAGCCATACTTGATTATGCTTTGCCTGCTGTATTCCTTTGCTTCATGAAACATAAATTATTCGGAACACAGACAGGTTTACCAGCTAGTGAACTTATTATGGGAGGCTCAAACCTGGGCAATCGCCGGGGTTATGGCTCTACTCCACAAGACGCACTTCAGATACTCTCGGCCTATGTCGATGCCGGAGGAAACTTTATCGATGTCTCTGATACTTATCAGTTTGGCGAAGCAGAAGAGATTGTTGGCAGATTTACGGAGCATAAACGACACGATTTTATTCTATGCTCTAAGTACACCCGAAGCAGTCACCCCGAGCCGTCACTGGCTAATATGGGTAACCATCGCAAAGCCATGCGTCAGGCAATAGAGGGCAGCTTAAAACGCTTGAGAACAGACTACATAGACATTTACATACCCCATTTTGATGATGGCATAACACCATTGGAAGAGATTGCCCGTGGTCTGGAAGATCTGGTTGCCTCTGGTAAAGTTTTGTACACAGGCCTGGCAAACTTCCCTGCCTGGAAAGCAGCGGCTATTGCGGCTGTGATACCACTCACAGCCATGCAGATCGAATATAACCTCTTGCAAAGAGCACCAGAACGTGAGTTGACTGCCATGGCAAAACACTTTGGCTTGGGTATGATGTGTTATTCTCCGTTGGCAGGTGGATTATTGACTGGGAAATACCGGCAGGGAGCCTCCGGGCGACTGACACTCTCTGCAGCAGATGGTTACCAGGAAGATGAACGAACGAAAACTGTAATTGATGAACTGGAACTGATTGCCAGAGAGTTGAACGCTACTCCGGGACAGATAGCATTGGCATGGGTGTTGAGTAAAGAGGTATTTCCAATCATTGGGGCTCGGACACTGGGGCATCTTGAAGCGGGTTTGACGGCGGTAGCTATTCGCCTGGAGGCTGACCAGATAAGACGCCTGGACGAGATTAGTGCCATTGCGATGGGCTATCCGCATGATTTGCTTGCTACGGTACAGAAAAAATGGTGAGATCATTTATAAGCAGCAGATAGTGTTTAGCATCAGATTTTCACTGATTTACGTCCCTCTATATTCCGTTCCGCGATACCTACCATCCTAAGCCATTCGGGCACGAAGAAGCTGGGACAAGCTTTACTAGCGAATTGATTATGTCCGGCAATTTTTACATTGGGAGCATAGGCGAGCACTTCCTGGATGATCGTTAGCATGGTTTCGATTTGTTGAGGCGTGCGGGTGTCCTGGGCTTTGTGGAAGGTTTTGTCCAGTCCGCCTACGTAGCATAGGTGGCGCGAGATGGAGTTGATGCCTGCTACTCCGTTGGTGATCTCGAACGAGTCTATGATCTGGTCATTGTTATGCTTGACGAACTGGTGACGGGAGCCGTCCAGTAAGATCAGGTCGGAGTAGCCTACTTGTTTCCAGCCGTTGCCGTAGGGTTTGTGGGCAGTATGCCAGCGTTTAACGTCTTCTGGGGAAACCCAGCGTCCGGCGGGGGTTGCAGTGCAGTGGATGATCAGGTATTGGAATTGCATGGGTTTGTTATGTGTGGTTTATTGAACGTGGACAAGACGGGTTGTGAATCCGTCCTGTTGTGTTATTTAGGGTCTCTCATGGAGAAGAAACCGACTGTTGAAATAAAGGCTAGCAGCGAAACGAACGATTGTGTGTCGATGCGATTCATCAGCCAGAGAATGTATCCTGAAAATGTGAATAAACCCAGGGTTGAGGTTTTCCAGTTGTCTAAGACGAACTGGATGTAGTCGTATATCGATTTTGCCATGTGGTTTTGTGGTTAGGTTATTAGAATGTGTAGGGGCGAACCTATGTGCCTGTCACGACCTGGCGTGATTCGCCCTGGTTGTTGCAAACCGCGTTTGTACATTTCCGATATTGTAGGGGCGGGGTTTACCCCCGCCCACATTCCTACCCGATCTATTAGGTTTTAGAAACACGATTCTGAATTTGTCATAGACAGGAATGAGATAAATGGATTGTCGGAATATCACAAACATGCGTGTTGGGAATGTGGGCCGGGGTAAACCCCGCCCCTACATTGGGTCGACATAAACCTAATCATTCGGGTGGGAAACGTCTGGGCGATCTGCCAATCGCCCCTACATTGCCGTAATATCACAAACGTTCGCCCCTACAGAAATCATCTACGGTCCTTTACAGGTGTCCCGGATCTGGAATACAGGTGCATAGGTGAAATTCTTCACATGTTTGATCTTCTCTACGTCCAGAGGTTGAATCGGGTGAGCTGCTACCTGTCTGGCTACGATGGACTCTATCTGTGCGTAGTCTATTGTCTCACATTCGTATACCTCTGCAGGGTTGAGTCTGTGCTCGGTAAAGATCCCGGTAGCCAGACCGAAGACGAAACACAGGGCGCTTAGTAAAAGTCGTAGTGGCATGCTATAGTGTTAGTGAAATAAGTGAGCGAGATAAAGCAGTCAGGGCAAATGGCTCTTTGAAAAAAGAAACAGCAGACTAAAAGTCTACTGCTTCTCACCTAAACCTTCTACTATGTAGGACCTATGCTTCCGATTATTAGGCTGGTAGCGTTGCCTTGTGGTTAGTGATGGTAGACATCGAGCCATCTATAACCGACAGGCGTTGTTCTACCTCATCCAGTTCCGATTCGTATAAAACCACCGCTGTAGTACCATATTGCAGTTTACGTTGTTGGGCTGTGAACAGCTTGTATTCCGCTTTCACCTTGCGGTTTTCCATCTCGGTTTTGGTAGAGCCTTCCGGCAATACGGCGATGATAGAAGTCAGGGAGTCTACTTCGGCTTCAGCGGATGCCAGGGTGGCTTCGATGTCGGAGGCCCGGTCAGCAGCGTTTCCGCGGCTGCGTGTCAGGGAGATTTGCTTGTACTCCAGATCGCTTTTCAGGTCGCTTAATTCGTCAAGGACTTTGTCGCAGTCTGTGCGTGAGGTGAGTAATGCTAATGTTAATGCCATTGGTTTTGTTTGGTTTGATGTGGAAATAGTAGCGTACAAAGGGTCGGTAGAGTGGGGCGTTGGTTGGGCTGCTGACAAGAGTCCTGGATCACTTGCAGGCAGGGATTGTAAGCCCCTTTTCTGACCGATTTCGTGATACAAAGATCGGCATTATGCAAATGCCAGTCCAACCGTTGTTGGAATAATGAAAACTCAGTTCAGCCGAATATTCACATAGGAATATTTGGAGGTGATAGTGGTATTCGGATAGGACAAAAAGCAGATTTTTATGCGTAGCTTTTGACATCTTTCCTGCATTTTGTTTCTTTGGTTAGAGGGAGGAAAGCTTTTTATTTAGAGTTGAATAATGTTAACGCAAAATCGAAACTACTATAATGAGCGTTTATTTAGTTAGAGATATGGCTATCAAATTAGTCGCTCAACTTGATTTTCTGGATATGCCAGAAGAAAAACGAATTGATCTAATGCACGAAATTTTGAGCTATAATGAGATAGAATATGATGAGAACTTAACTGACCCTGTGTATAGTAATGAGGTTATTTCTGTTATAGAAGAGAGGTATAGAGGCGTAAGAAATCAATTTATTGCTGCTGTCATTACGAAAAGGCTTCAGCTTGCCTATTCTATTACTATTGAAGGTATTCCTGATGATTTATATGCATGTCCCTGTTGTCAATATAAAACTTTGACCTCTCGGGGAGACTATGATATATGTGACATGTGTTCCTGGGAGGATGATGGAAATGATGATCTAATGCATTATAGTGGTCCAAATCATATGCTTCTAAAAGAGGGGAGGGCTAACTTTCTTACATATGGTTCTATGTATCCCTCTTCTAAAACTGTAAAATTAGCTTTTAGTGAAATTGATAAATATGAGAAAAAATCATACTAAACCTTACTAAATCCAAACGCTGGCCTTATTACTGACCAGCGTTTGGATTATCTAAGAATGCTTACCCCTCACTCACCTTCACCTCTCCCTCGCCGGATAGCACCCAGTTTACGTTGATCTGGTAGGTGTTGTACAGGCTCCAGAGGAAGAAGCAGCTGGGGAGGGATTGTCCTTTTTCGACTTTGGAGATGTTGCCCTGGCCCATGCCCAGCAGATGGGAAAAGTCGCGTTGGGATAGTTGCAGGATTTCGGTGCGAAGGTGGTAAATGCGGGTTCCGATGTTTTGTAAGTCCATGTGTTGATTTGTGTTTAAATGATGGTATATCTGTTTTTGTAGTAAAGGATGGTGAATTGTTTTGTTGAACCCTATGCTGTTCATTTGGTATCGTGAACGGTGTAGGGTTCATTTGTTTTTGTGAACAGCATACTGGTCACGGGTTGTAGTGAACGGTATGCTGTTCGGTTTGGTGTCTGATGCGTTGTTCTTTCATTTGTCTGTGTGATATGGTTTGATTGACCTGTTTATAGTTCAGAATGTGTATTGATATCGTGCCGTGATTCGCCCTGATTGTCGCAAACCGCGTTTGTGATATTCCGAAAATGTAGGGGCGGGGTTTACCCCCGCCCGACCGTTCCCCACCGAACGGCCAGATTTATGAAATAACCATTTCAGATGAATCCCAGACAGGGTCTGTGAGAATCGGATATTGCAGGGGCGAACCCGTGGGTTCGCCCACATTCCCCACGTGAATGATTCGATTTATCAAACAAACCTTTCGGATTGTCCCAAACGCGATCTGTGGGAACGTGGGCGACCGCCAGTCGCCCCTACATTTCACAATGATGGTTTACAAATCCCAGGCAGGGTTTGTGGGAACCAGGGCGAACACATGGGTTCGCCCCTACATTGCCGTAATATCACAAACGTTCGCGTTGGGAAACAGGGCAGGGGCAAGCCCTGCCCCTACATGGGTTCGGATTCCCACAAACCATGTTTGTATTAATCGGATTCTGTAGGGGCGATTCCCCTCCGAACGATTAGGATGATGCCGACCCGATGTAGGGGCGGGGTTTACCCCCGCCCACATTCCCAACCGAGAGACCAGGTTTATGAAATAACCATTTCAGATGAATCCACATCGGGTCTGCATCAAACACGGTATCGGAATGTGGCAAACGAGGTTCATTGGGTTAGGGTAATATCTTGGTTGCATATGTGTGTAGGATTAATTTTCTGAAAATGAGGCTATTACATGCGGGTCAGAAGGGTAAGAAGCGGGTAGGATGCGGGTCAGATGTAAAAGCCTGATAATCAGGTAGGGTAAGAAGGGGTAAGAATATTTTCTAGTCTACGTGTGTTATATATATAATATAAAAAGAAAATACTAAATATAGCATATACTAACCCTTTCTGTTCCTATTCTTCTGCTACCGTTTAGCCCTAAACATCTTACCCTTCTTACCCGCATTGATTATCAATCACTTAGATCTTGCCCGCAACTGACCCGCATCCGACCCTTCTGACCCCTTAGCTGCTGGTATTAAGCAACAGCCTGTTGCAGACATTCGTGAACATAATACCCATGTCGCTTTTGTTTCCCATGACCCAGAGTCGTTTTCTTCCACTTCAGAGCGGATATCGCTTTGCCGAGATTGATCGTATTCAGGTTGCGAATGTGGGTAGCGCCTTGTATGGTGTTTAGTATCTCACTGGTGCTGCGGAATATGCCTGTGGCTTCATCGGCTTCTTCATAGAATTTCAGCAGCAGTTCCTGTTCGGGTGTGCGCTGAATATAGTTTTCGGCTACTGTGTTGATGAGTACAAAGTCATTGGCATCAAAAGTGACATCCGGATTTTGCAGATAGATAAAATAGGCTTCCTTCCAGAGTTCGTACTTGTCTATGGCATTGTACTTTTCCTGATCTATCAGATCCGTTTCAATGATCGGGAAGCGGCGGTTGCCGGTCTGGTCTTTCAGGAACGTCTGTTCGTTGGTAGTACCTACAAAGTTACACAGGCGAGGCAGCGTGTCGGGTACGCGTTCATAGGCATAGCGGATGGTCACATTCTTCTGGGTGATGTGCGACTTCAGGGCATTTTCGCCGATGTTCTCAATCGAGTTAAATTCCTCATCAATGGCAATCCAGCGGGTGATCATCATCAGCTTATTATTATGAGAATCGGCCTTTTTAAAGCAATCTTCACTCACCAGTTCATCGCGGAAAGTAAACGACTCCGGCAACAGATTCAGGAAGAAGTGGCTCTTTCCTTTACCCTGTTCGCCGCACAAGGTCAGCATCACCGAGCTAGGCTTTCCGAAAGCAGAAGCCACACAGCCTATCAGCCATTTCGTCAGAATATGATCCGCATAGTCAACACCCTGTTTGCAGTTAAGGCATTCGGCCAGGTGACGGATATGACCAGCCGTAGGGTGGGCCATGCCTTCAAAGAATTCACGGATAGGGTTAAACTCAGGTACCAGCGAAGATTTCAGCACATCGGCTACCATATCTTTAGGGACATTCGTATGTAGTTTTTTAGAGGCATCCATATAGATGTCCATCAGACTTTTTTCGGTAAGAGGTTCGGCACCCTTGTAACACTTCTTATTAATCACATTACGGCGCACAGTAGCCTGGTATTCTTTCCAGTACTTTTCCAGACGCACCACCAGTGGCACCTTTTCCTCGCTGGCGTCCTTAGAAGCATAGACCTGCTCCACGATAGGCCGTGACATTTCCGGATCAATGCCGTCAAAATCCTGTAACGCCTTTACGGTTCCTTCTACCGTATTGTGTCCATTACGGCCCATCGTAGCTGAGGCAACAATGGCTCTGGTTTTATCGGTCGTAATGCTGATATCATGCTGTCGGCAATGCCACAGAAAGCTGGCAATGGTCACCTTGCGGGTAGCGTGGGCATTGTGTTTCAGGCAGGCTGTAAACTGCTCTTCGGCTACTCTGGGATCATACAAGGCAGAATACGAACTAATAGACATAAACCGCTCACGGCCTGCTTCGCCATAGTAGTCGGCCAGGGCAAAGCCAATGGCACACCACTGGAGGTAATTGCCTGTGATGTCAATCTGGCGACTATGAATCTGGTCAAACACGTGGTCCAGGTCATGGCGGCCAAAGAAGATCTGACGGGTATCTGGTTTGCGTTTTTCTCTTTCGGGATAGATTCTGAACGCCTGAGCATCAGGGTTCTGGATCATATCCGGATCAAAGCTCACAAAGCGCAGGCGTCCGAGGTTACGGCCACTGGGGTCCACAATCAGATTATAGGTCTGGAAGTAATACTGACGCAATCCGTCAAAGGCCTGTTCGTGCCGCTTGCCATCAATAGGCACAACCACACACAACCCCTGGCCTCCACAGCTTACAAACACCGCCCGTGTATACGGATCAGCTTCCAGACAGGCTTTCACCTGAGGCAGATTATCAATATGATCCAGGTCAATAGCAATATGGTCTGAATGTACTTTCAGGTTACGATCACTTTTTCCTCCTTCAAACACGCCGGCAATGGTTACGGCAGGCAGAGCGTTTTTACGTTTCTTACGGGCAGCTTCTTCTTTACAGGTACGCAATGCCAATACTTCATCCTGCCAGAGTCCTTGCCGGATGTTTTCCAGAAATATATCCAATGAATAAGCCTGTCCTTTTTTATCATACGCGTTTGTAAACAAAGTGATCGGTGTTGATTTCATGTGTTTGTGATTAGAGTGAAAAATGTATGGTTAGGTGAAAGTTGAATTTAATTGTGTCTATTACCCATGATTTATGTGTGCTATACCCCTCCCAAAGGGTCGCTATCTTTGCTGTTCTTCTGAAGGGAAAACCTATTCTGTTTTCTTCTGGAATCCTGAAAAGAGAATTTTTCTTTTCTGTCCTCTTATTCCCTTTTTTGTCCTCTTGAAAAACTCTTTCTTCTTTTGTCTCCCTAAAAGGAAACCATTCCCCCTTTTGTCCTTCTGAAAGAATCTTGTGACAAATAGTGCCTTGTCTGGGTTCTGAGAGAAAAAGATATTCTCCAGTCGGTACGGCCGCCGGTCTTGTCACAAGATTCTTTCAGAAGGACAGGAAGAGAGACATTCTTTCAGGAGGACAGAGTGGGTGATAAGGTGCTAAATCGGGTCCGAACGGACGTTCGAACCACTGCCCTCCACCTCAAAACCCTCCATGCTCCATGCTTTCCTGTTTCGCTTTGTGTTCGGCGAGGCGGTGGTCTACCCAGCGAGGGTGATAGCCTCGCAGGCGGGCAAACTCTTCGAGCATGGGCCGTGGATTGTCGTGGTTCAGAATGCAGTTAATGATCCAGCTCACTTTATAAGACTGCTTCTGTGTGCCAGGGTTACCCATCTGTGCCCGCATAAGCAGTTCAGTGACATTCATCTGATCCCAGGGCTTCTGCATCAGATAACTCCAGTCAATGACAATCTCCTGCGTTACAGCTTCCTGATGCGAGACCTTCACCTCACCGGAAGCCTGCTCAAATACATATCCGCAATACGGACACTGCGCTGTAGTGAGTGCAATCAACGATTCGCATGCGGGACAAGTCTTGACAGGGGCCACTTCCAGGTTAGCTTCCTTGCTATTCAGGAAGATGCATTTCCAGTCCCTGGGATCATGCCAGAAGCCTAGTTCCCGGATGTTATTGCCCATGTCAATGATGATGAATTCCTTCTTTGTGGCTGTAGTACGAGAGCCCCGTCCGCACATTTGCAAATACAGAGGTAATGAACGGGTAGCACGGTTTAAGACAATACACTCTACCGTAGGCTCGTCGAAGCCTGTAGTCAGAATGCCGCAGTTGACCAGAATCGCATCGGGTGTAAGCGCAAACCACTGCAGGATAGCTTTTCGTTCTTCTTCCGGTGTGTCCGAATTCACAAAACGCACCTGTTCATGTACTTCTGCAAAGGCCTGCGCTGTGCGAAGTGTATGCAGAATATTCACACAAAAGATCAGCGTCTTTTTACCCAGCGCATGTTTATACCAGTTGGCTACACAACCTTTATAAAGGGCGGGTTTATTAAAGTCGGCATAGAGCTCGCTGGTATTATAGTCCCCATCCAGTCCTTTGCCAGCCTGTAGCTGAACAGGTACAGCAAAGTATCTGGGCAGAGCCAGGTAGCCTGCTTCAATTAAGGAAAGGATATAGGTACCTACCACAATGTCCTCAAAGTAGGTATTCAACGGAGCCTGCTTACTCGACGACAGCGGAGTAGCCGTAGCACCTACCATAGGTGTATGCTCATGAAACTCCAGAACCTTCCGGAAGTTACCTTTGTGTGCTTCGTCTATAATAATAAGGTGCAGATCCGGAATGCTCCAGCCTTTTTCCAGTCTGCGGTGATAGGTTTCTACCATCGCCACAATCACCCGCTGATCGGGCATGGATTTACAGCCTGCACGCAATATACCTGCCTGCATACCCGCTCTTTCCAGCGTAGCTGCCGCCTGATACAACAGCTCTATGCGATCTGTCAGGATTAGCACACGGGCATGTGGCGTACTCGCTAACGTACGCCGTGTCAGCTCTGCAAAGGTGACCGTCTTTCCGGCTCCTGTAGGCAGGCATAGGATTACCCGCCGAATACCAGACTGGTGCCGTTTCATAAGTTCCGTAATACTATATTCCTGATAGTCACGCAGCTGCAAGGCAGGCGTGATGTTGGGCAAAGCTTCGCCATCCACGCCCGAAACGTGGTCCAAAAAGTCCGTATGTGTCATGGATTAGCGGTTTGGAGTGGCTACCGGAACAGACTTCTGTGACAGATGGCGTTGGATTTCCTGCTCCATTTCCTGAAGCGTTTTGTGCTTACCATCTTTGATCCACTGGTAGAGATCACGGGAGCTGAAGTAGAGCTTTTTACGCTGTTTCATAAAGGGAATCAATCCTTCGGAAGCCATAGTATAGATAGTAGATTTAGCCAGCCCGGTGATTTCCATGGCGAGTTCAATACCACCCAGGCGATCATTTTCCAGGGTACGGTCAGGAGCCTGCGTGTAATCAGCAGTCAGTTCAGACAAAAGGGTTTCGATCCGCGTCAGGCGGCAAATTACTTCTTCGTAAGAAGTGTGCATGAGAGTGTGGGGTTAGTGGTGAAAAAAACGACCAGAAACCCGCTGAGAGAACGAATAAAAACAAACAAAAAAATACGTAATAGTAACAGTATATATATGTATCGTAATCCAGGCAGAACGATACAAAAAAATACAAGCACAAAACTTGCTTTTCTAAACTTTTCACTACCTTTGTATACCGCTGCTGCACGATGTGTTCCGAGGGTTTTGTTTTCCTGTCAGTTATCTGTTTTCCAATAACTTTTTCCAAGAATCTCCTTACCCTATCGAACCAGTTACAGCAGTAGTTGGTTATTTAATCTGTTTGTAAGTGATAAAAATAAAAACACTTTTCTGTTAGCGCAGAAGAGAGGTTTATTCCGCCAAGGGATGGTCAAGTTTCCTAGGCCTAAACATCCTTTGGTATCAGGGGCTCGTTCTCGTAACGGGCTCTTTTTTTGCCTTTATATCAGAATCTTCCGATTAAAGCTTCTAAATTATCCTTTAGTTTTTCATTGTTTTTTGATTGTAAGAAGTCATACTGCCGGTTTGTTTTCGAATGCTGCTGTTTTAGTGTGTTGTTTGTGACTATTCTTTAATAATATGTCGCGAAGGTATTAGTTCTGTCTTTATAATACAAGTAAAATACATAAGATTTTTCCTGTTTTGTGAAAAATAATAATAGGATTACAGACGTTATCTATATTTACTCACACAATAATATAAAACAGAATTTTGCATTTTACTGATTAACAGGCAATAACAAACACAGATAGAAATCTCGGTGTATTAAAAGGTAAATATTCTGGTAATGTATAATTTTCCTGCACAAAACAACCCATAAAAGAAAGCGGTGAGCAATCTATGTGAAAAACTTGATTTAAGGCCTCGCAGAAGCTCTATAACCTAAAATCTTCACGAAGACGATATGGAGATGGATTTTACCTCAGAATCGCTCTAATGCGTTCTAAATGCGTAGGAGAAAGAGAATGGACCTGCCGATAGGTGATACGGGCATACAGGCCTGCAATAAACAGACATACTGTAGTGGCGACTGGCGGTCGCCCTGGTTCCCACAGACCCTGTACAATTATGTCTGATAAATCCAATCGGTCGGTGGGGAATGGTCGGGCGGGGGTGAACCCCGCCCCTACATTTTCGTGTGGGATAGTTTCATTTAGAACCATCATTACACAAAATCCCGGTTTCTAAACCGCCTGACAATGGCGTATATACCCTCCAGGTCAGAAATTCCCGCAAATACGCGATTCTGGCGCGGTTCAGGTTGTATGTTATTTTAGAGGTCTGCGCGATTTGGCTCAGAAATGCGATATAAGCCTCGAAAGATCGTTTATAAGCCATTATCTGCCACAAGTCGATTTAAGAGTGTCAAAACAGAATTAAATCGCTCTAATCGCTTCTAATGCGTTCTGAAAGCCTCACTAGAAACAAGACCGGAAAAACACAATTTTGAGAGAGTACTCAGATGACAGACTGATTATCAATAGCTTACATATTTGATGTTTTTTATTACAAAATACTCTGTCTTTTTAACGTATATTTTCACCAGATTGCTACTTCTAAAACAAGAACATTTCACCATTTTCAGCCATCGCTTCCAGAAATTTTATAAAATATGTGGAACCCGATAGAAGAGGGGAGGGATGAGTATTTCAATGTAAAATCAATCAATAATTCCTGAATAACATTCTCCGGATTATAGTATGTCTTTATATTTTTACTTTCATCCCGATCTGCATCATCGGCGGTCTATCCGACTGAACGGATACGACTATAGCCAGGCAGGGTTGTATTTTATTACCATCTGCACCCATGAAAGGCAGTGTGTTTTTGGCGAGGTGATTACTGGGGAGATGGTGTTGAATCCTTTAGGAGATATCGCCTATCGTGTTTGGCATACCTTACCAGAGCGTTTTCCTACAATTAGTTTAGATGCCTTTATCGTCATGCCTAATCACATACATGCCATTCTGGTTCTGAATGAAACTATCCCACACGAAAATGTAGGGGCAGGGCTTGCCCCTGCCCAGCCAGACGAGGTGCCATCTACGCCCATATCCGAACATACCGATGGGAACGGTCGGGCAGGGGCAAGCCCTGCCCCTACAGTCTCTGCGGTGATTGGCGTCTACAAATCATTGGTGTATAAAGAATGTTTGGCAATCTTCAAATCCAGAAACGAAACTATGGGCAAATTATGGCAGCGCAACTACCATGAACACATCATCCGCAATCAACCTGCCTATGAAAAAATTACAGATTATATTCTCGCCAATCCTCAGAAATGGGAACAGGATTCGCTCTATCAACGATAGCTCCCTGATAACAGCTACACTTTATGACAGATACACACAAAGAAATAACAGACTTGCTGATTCAAAAGTCTGCAATAGATCCCAAAGACCCTGCCTATATGGTGCATTGCCAAAAGGTATTGGACTATCTGCAAACAAGAAAGAAAGAGGTAATTGACTTTATAGACCAGCTTACAGATACCCAACTTCTGTTTCAACTCTCGCCATTCTTCGAGAACCTGGCTGTTGAGTTTCAAAGTACACGCTTTATCGACGCCATTGAAAAACTCCCTCGTCGGTTTTCCTATCTTGGCAAGGACGAAATGTATCTTCTGACACTGGATATAGTGGAAGCTCAGAAGAAGACGCTTACAGCAGATGAACTAAGCTTTGTTTATCATATAAAACGACTGGATGAACTGTGCGCACAAGGAGAAGATAAACTTATCGCACGGATAGAGCAAACCGAAGATCAGACATTTTTATTAGAAATAGTAGAACTGTTACTTGAAATTACCGACCAGCTCAAAAGTCATCGGGTAATAGATGCAGTAGAAAAGGTGGTGCATAAACTGGAAAACCCGAAGGATCAGGAAGAAGCCGTTTCGTCAATCCAGGAAGCCAGAGAACTACTGATTTCAGACGAGAATATGCTTAAAAGGAAACAGGAATTTGAGCAAAAAAAGCATGAATTTGATGGAATCCTTATAATCGCCAAAGAGGTACTGGATCTCAAAGAAGACATTTCAATAAAAGATCTTGCCAAAATCATGAAAGAGCTTAGCGAGTCCGGGCAGTCAGAAAAAGTACTCGAAATAGGGAGGTTAATATTGAAACAACTTAAGTGATGATAAAGGTCGTATAGTCATCTGCTGAACATTATGAGATTGACATTATCTAGGTAAAGAACTATACTAAAACTTTCAGCGTACCTTCCCGTACAAGCACCTACTTACCCAAACAGACACACAAAACTACACAAGCTTACTGCATGGAATTACTCGCCTACTTCGTTTCTCAACTACCTGTGATTAACCTCAATGAAACGCTGGCTCCTATGCCGGAGGAAGAAATCGAACGGATACGTATTTCTCAATTCAGGGATGGCAGTGGAGCTTTGATGCCTTTGCCTGAAAGTGTAAAAGCTATTCTTCGGTATGACAGGCATTTTAAAATAGCCAAAAACTATCCGCCACTACTCAACTACCTGCTCACGTCGCTGGATGCAAACTATCGTGTGCCTTCGGTAACCATCACCCAACTCATCCGGCAGGATTCCCTTATCGGTGTAGGTCTGAACCTCATTCCGGAGTCGCTTTACATCTGGCACGATACCCCTGAGATGCCAGCACTGCTGCCTGTAACGCACTTTGGCGACCAGATCGTGATGCTTTACATTACCAAGCTAACAAAGGAAGGCGAATACCCGATTGCCCGGTTTGACAATGAACCCTGTGTATGGATAAGTCAGTCTTCCCTTATCGACTATGTGTTGTCTGTAACAGGCAAGGCATCCGATATACAGAAAGCTGATTTTGAGAAGAAGAAAAAGGCACTATCAACCAAATACAAAGCGTTTGTGAAGCAGGAAGCCTTCAGCCAAAACCCTGAACTCACTCCTTATTTTAATGCGCTGAGTGATTAAAGGGAAGGAGTCCTTTCCCGGTCTTCGTGAAAAGATAACTCCCTCTTCGTGAAAGGACACCCCTGAAAAAATCACTACTTTCTTTTTGTGCT
Source organism: Xanthocytophaga agilis (assembly GCF_030068605.1). Lineage (NCBI taxonomy): Bacteria > Pseudomonadati > Bacteroidota > Cytophagia > Cytophagales > Rhodocytophagaceae > Xanthocytophaga > Xanthocytophaga agilis. The sequence continues at coordinate 195,880 of NZ_JASJOU010000006.1, read as the reverse complement.
TCTGAAAGAAACATTCCCATCGCTGTTGTTCAGAGAAGGGTCTGTCTTCTTCCTGTTGAAAGGATTATACTCTTTCTGTCCTCCTGAAAGGATCTCCATTTCTCCTCCCTGTCCTCCTGAAAGGAACTCGTGACAAGACCGGTGGCTTTTCCGACTGGAGTTTATTTTTTCTCTCACAAAACACAGATCACTCTATTTGTCACGAGGTCCTTTCAGGAGGACAGGAGAGGGGGATAAGCCTTTCAGGAGGACAGGAGAGGGTGTTCTTTCCAGCATCGCAAAAAGGGGACAGAAAGTCTATAAAGCCAAAATACTGAGGGACAGAAAAAAGGAATAATCTTTTCAGTCGAACAGAGAAGGGAAGAAGGTTCTTTTCAGGATTCTATAAGAAGGCATACCCGAAAGCGGGGTGGTTAACCTGCCTGGACTCTAAGGAAAGCCACAAGCAGATGCATATTTTCTGGTAGTTCAAACATCGAATTTCTAAATAACGCCACAAAGCAAACTCCAAAGAACCAGAACTACTAAAATCGTGTTCCTCTACTCATACCAGACTGTTCCAGCCAATTACATTACGGAATCATAGCCTTACAGGAGAACATGCCAGACCAAACAGACAAACCCGAATTCTGGGAAAAGAACTTTATCGAAAAGAAAGAAATGTGGGGCTTTGAGCCATCAAAGTCTGCCTTAATAACAAAAGATTTTTTTGTCGAAAAATCTGTAAAAAACATCCTTATTCCTGGCATTGGCTACGGACGAAATGCACAGGTTTTCAGAGACAACGGAATAACCGTAACAGGGATCGAGATCTCAAAAACGGCTATCGAGATGGCAAGAAAGCATTATGGCACAGACATGACTATCTACCATGGTTCTGTAACAGATATGCCCTTTGACAACAACCACTATGATGGCATATTCTGCTATGCATTAATTCATTTATTAGACAGCAGCGAGAGAGAAAAACTCATCCTGGACTGCTATAACCAGCTGACAGAGAATGGTTATATGGTGTTTACAGCTATCACAAAAGAGGCTCATACCTATGGCAAAGGCAAGTTTATCAGCAAGGATCGGTACGAAATATTCGACGGAGTCAACATGTTCTTTTATGACAGAGAATCCATCCAGGCAGAGTTTGGCCAGGCTGGCTTAGTCGAAATCACAGAAGTAAGCGAGAACTTCCCGTTCTTTTTAATTACATGCCAAAAAAACGGTAACTAAGTACCACCTTCAACGTTTACTTATACAGACTAGCTAGAAGAAACGAAAGCTATGAATGTACTTTTTCATACAACAACTGCCATTGGTGTAGCCGTTTTATTAACAAACACAAATCAACTTGAAAAGGCAAATTCTCTTACAAATCGAATAACAACAGGAATAGTGGCATTTACAGTAGGAGCGATTTCACATGGTGCACTGGATTATATTCCACACTGTTATCCTATTAATTCCAAAATCGATGTTGCCATTGGCCTGGTTATGATCTTAGTGGTTACCTGGCTGACACATAAACGATACCGGATAATCGTCGGGGCATCTTTTTTAGGCTGTATATTTCCTGATATAGCAGATTTATCACCTGCCATTATGAATAAACAAGTAGGATTGAACTTACCTGTTTTCCCTAAAATCTTTCCCTGGCACTGGCATGCTTATTCAGGTTCAATCTATACTGGAGACTGCAATGTATCCACGATCAATCATCTGCTTTTAATTGTAGTCATATGTGCCATCTGCTGGTACAGACAGGAAGATGTAAAGCGTATGATAGGATAGCAGGTCATTATAATGAGGCAGATGCAGAGAGCTTATTTTCCTATAATCTGCCTTCTGTGTTCCAATCCCCAATCATAGAGCTCCTTCATCACTTTTTCAAGAGACTTGCCATGTTCGGTGATCGAATATTCCACTACCGACAGCTCGGAAACCTCTCTTGTAATCAACTTATTTAGCTCCAGTTCTTTTAGCTCTTTTGACAGCATCTTGTCAGAGATGCCGCTTACATCTTTCGCAATCTCCTTAAATCGCTTAGTACCTGCCGATAGAGAGATTAGAATCGGAAGCTTCCATCTTCCATCCATTGTTTCTATGGCATCCTTGATAGCCAGTATACTCTTGGGGCATCCACCATCCTGTGTTAGCATCTCTTTTGGCGTTTTGTAGGGTTAAGTCTTCGTTTCACTAACCTGGCGGTTAGCGCTAACCACCAGGTTAGTAGCCACAACTGGCTACCAAAGTTACATACTTTTGATTCATAATTAAAAAGCCTATGTTATCTAAAACCAAACGTATTACGGCCATTGTACTGGTGGCCCTTACTGCCCTGATGCTTATAGTGGGTGGAGTGCTGAAACTGCTCGGAGCCGAACCCGAATCGGTGGTACAGTTTCTGACTCACGCCGGATTCGGACACCTTATGCCGGTTCTTGGAATTACAGAATTAGGTATAGCAGGCCTTTTGCTGTATCCTAAAACCAACAAGATAGGATTTCTGCTAACAAGCTGTTATTTAAGCGGAGCCTTATCCCTGGAAATATCTGCAGGTGCACCACCCGCCTCTCTTATGTTTCTGGTGCTGATCTGGATCGCGATGTTTCTTAAAAACAAAGAAATGTTTTTGCCCTCTACTGAAAACCATCAATGATATAATCCCAAAGGGATTATCGTGTCCCAGACCTTTCTGGAAAAGAGGTCTGGAAATAAAGAAAATAACACTATACCTGTCCTCCCGAAAGGACCTCTCTTCGGTGTCCTTCTGAAAGAATCTTGTGACAAATAGAGCCGCGTTTGGTTTTGGAGAGAAAAAAATATTCTCAGAAACCAAAGACCGCCGGTCTTGCCACGAGTTCCTTTCAGGAGGACAGGAAAGGGAGTGAGAGGGCAGAAAAAGAGAACTTTCTCTAAAACATTCAAAAATGAAAAAGCTTTGGGACATGATAAGTCCCAAAGACTGGCCCTGCGTTATTATTTATAGCATAAACTAATCTACTCTGCTTTTCTACACCCTGTTCGTCGCTGAACAAGGTGTGTTCATTTTCGGACAGTCGGTGGCTCTTTATTCCAATAAATCTTCATTTATCAGCGAAAAAATGCCTCTTTACGATTTTGGCTTTATAATTGAACGTTTCTTTATCCAGAAAACTAAGAAGCCTCTATGTGATTTTTTGTTTTTAGCCATCAAACTACTATTTCCAATTTTATGCTTAAAAACTATCTTCTTATTGCCATTCGCAACCTATGGCGTAATAAGCTCTACTCGGCCATTAATATAGGAGGATTAGCACTTGGCCTGGCAGTCAGTATGCTGATCATGCTCTATGTAGTACATGAGTATAGCTATGATCACTTTCATACTCATTCCGGGAAGATCGTACGCACTATCTATAGAGCCAAAATGGGAGAGAATTTCATACAAATGAATCTATTCTCAATGCCCTTTGGGCCAGCTGTCAAACAAAACAGTGCCCATGTAGAAGACTTCGTGCGCATGCGGACATCTAACCGGGTTGTTATAAAGACAGACGACGATCAGAAGTTTTATGAAGAAAAATTCCTTTTCGCAGATCCTTCCGTATTTACCGTTTTTTCATTCCCTCTTCTAAAAGGCAATGTCCAACATGTGCTCAAAAAGCCGTTTTCGGTCGTGATAAGTGAACAGATTGCACACAAATATTTCGGAGACAAAGATCCGGTCGGACAAACACTGACTTACGACGAAAAACACCTTTTTGAGATCACAGGTGTTGTCAAAGATGCCCCCTCCAACTCTACACTCACCTACGACTTTATTGCCTCTCTGCCCAGCTATGACGCTATTCAAAAGCAGGAAGGACCCGACTATTATGCCTCTCAGAATGCTAAAATCGGCCCGGGAGCCTATGAAACGTACTTTTTACTGAAAGACGGATCTGATCTGCCTCTGGTACAGAAAGCTATTCCGTCAGTAGTAACCAAAGAAGAAGGTTCAGTGTTACAGTTCCAGTATGTGCTGGACCCTCTGCTGAATATTCACTTTGGAAACAACTTTGGCGACTCTTCAAACCTCCAGTATGTCTGGATATTTATGGGAGTGGCTGTGCTGATCCTGTTCCTGGCACTGTTTAACTACATGAGTCTGTCTACAGCCCGTGCCACCAAACGTGCCAAAGAAGTAGGTGTACGCAAGGTAATGGGAGCTGACCGTAAGCGTATAGCCGGACAGTTTTATATGGAATCTATGCTGATCAGCCTTGTCTCATTTGTGCTGGGACTGGTTTTGCTGCAATTCCTGAAGCCTGTTTTTCTTAACACCCTACAGCTCAAGATAGACACCGACTTCCTGTTTAGTCCGTTATTTGTTATGGTCCTTACAGGTCTGCTCATCGTAACCATTCTTATTGCAGGAAGTTATCCGTCACTGGTTCTGTCTGGCTTTAGCCCTATTCAGGCTCTCAAAGGCAAAGTAAGCATGACAGGTACCGCCGTTCGCAAAGGATTTATCGTGTTTCAGTTTGCCGTGTCTATGGTTCTTATAGCAGGCAGCATCTTTATTCAGCAACAAATCGCCTTTATCCGCAATCAGAAAATAGGCATGAACAAAGAGCAGGTGCTGATGATACCGCTGGACAAAGAATTCAAAAACAACTATATCCGTTTTCGAAACGATATCCGTCAGCAGACAGGCGTACGTTCTGTGGCCGCTGCCGGCTCTCCGCTCTTCTCAGGTGGATGGAATGTGATCTTCACAAAAACGCCAGATGGTCAGCAGGATATTTCAATAAATTACATGATTGTCGACGAGGAATTTCTGAAAACACTGGAAATCGAATGGGCTATTCCTCCAGCTATCGAAAGTCAGATTAGCCTCAATGATAAAATCATTATCAACCAAAAGGCTATTGCCAAACTAAACCTGAAAGGCAACCCAATTGGGAAGCAACTCGAATGGGATGGGGCCAAGGAAATAGCCGGCGTGGTCAAAAACTTTAACTTTAGTTCACTTAAATATGAAATAAATGACCTGGCACTAAAGGTAGTAAAAGACACCTCACAAATCCTTGCCAGCCAGGGAGGCCATCTGTTTGTACGCGTAGATCCTAAAGCCAACCTCCCCAAAACTCTGGCACAGATAGAGCATCTGTATACTACATATCAGACCAAAAAGCCTTTTGAGTATCAGTTTCTGGACGACGCTTTTGACAAGATGTATAAATCCGAACATCGTCTGGCAGCTATGATGAAAGCATTTACGGGAGTAGCCATCTTTATAGCCTGTCTGGGGCTGTTTGGACTGATCGCCTTCGTGGCCGAAATGCGTACCAAAGAAATAGGCATCCGGAAAGTATTGGGAGCTTCGGTATCCAGCATTGTGTTACTGCTATGCCAGGACTTTATCCGTCTGGTTGTTTTCGCCATTATTCTTGCCACTCCGATAGCCTGGTATGTCACCAATCAATGGCTGCAGGAGTTTGCCTACCGTATTGAGATTTCATGGATAGTATTTGCGCTGGCAGGTATAGGTGCCATTGTCCTGGCAGTCTGTACCATCAGTATACAGGCTATCAGCGCTGCCCGTGTCAATCCCATTAAGTCCTTACGTACAGAGTAACCGTAAGATTGTTCGATTGTAAACAGAGGGTGACTGCATATGGTCACTCTTTGTTTTTTAGCCAGTAAACAGTACCAACAAAACCAGTAGCACAAAAAATCCCTCTGTCAACGTCTGAGGCCATTATCCTAATTATCCGTAGGATTATCCTGGATAGAAAGACCTCCTCTGTTTTTTACTTTCGGGATAATGCTATTATCCTGTCCCATATATTTTCAGGGAAGGATGTCTGTAGATAAAGAATCATTTCCTCCCTGTTCTCCCTTTGCATGATTCCTTCTTGAAAAGCGTACACTCCTCCTGAAAGGGTTATTCTTCTCTGTCCTAGTGAAAGGGACACTCATCTATTTTTGTTCTTCTGGAAAAACACCCCCTCATGTCCTCCTGAAAGGAACTCGTGACAAAACCGGCGGCTTTTCCGACTGGAGTTTATTTTTTCTCTCACAAAACACAGATCACTCTATTTGTCACGCCTGTCCCGACAAGGGCGGGAAGTTCCTTTCAGGAGGACAGCGAGAGGAGGGGCTTCTACGAAGGTAAAAAGGAAGGAGGACAAAGAGAGGGCAGGAAAATTCTGTCAATCTTCTTATCTTATCAGAAATCTGATGATGACAATACAAAATCAGAATTCTGATAACACTGGAATAGTATCGGAATTCCGATATTTCTTCCCATTGACCTAAACTCCGGTCAAACTCAAAAATGAACAGAGTTTAGGTCAAACCTAAAATTGACCATTATTCGAATAATTTTTCAAAATGAACGGAACTCAGGTCAAAGAGAGAAATGATCGGTATTCTGGTCAAAAACAAAAATGACCAGCAATCGTTACCTATATGTCATAACTAGGTAAATGAACAGAGTTCTGATATTTTCCACACTGCCTGATACTCCATTTACTCTTTTAACTTTTATTGGTTTTCGAAAAGATTTTATATAATTATGTTCATTGCACTAAACCAATACATAACACACTATGGGAAGCTGGGGAATCAAAGCATTAGAAAGTGACGAAGGACTCGACATTCTGGATTTTTTTACAGAATATACCGAGAGTCATTCTGACATACACTTAGGAGAACTCATCGACTTCTATATAGCCGAAGGATTCCTGCCTGCCGATACTACTGACATAGACTATCTGTATGACAAAACGGCCATTGCTCTGGCAGAGCTTTTTACTGATTACCAGCAATATCCGGAATTAGAGTTTGGTGAAGAGAAACTAAACATTACGTCCTTTACAGGTACGCAGGAGGCGATTCTGTATCTGATCCGTTTTCTGGAAGATATCCTTAACGAAAAGCCTGATGAAGATGGAATACGGGAATATGCCGAACTATACAGAGAGGTCGAAGGCTGGAAAGAACACATGCAGGAATTACTAGCCAGATTAAAAGCAGCAATACCCTAAGAGGTCATATACGAGAATTATCTTACCATATGTTTACCCCAACCCAGATCTTGCTACAGATAGTATATAGCCATTGTAAATCAACTGGTTAACTAGTATACTTAGGCTAAAATCTATCCGTATGGTATTTCTTTTAAGCCTCGCAATCTATTTGGCAGGCATTGCTCCTGCCTATTATATCATGAAGCTTTCAGATAATCTGACAGGAGAGGAAGATACACCCCAAAATCGGTTATCTTACGCATTAGGCTCCTGGGTTATCTTTATACCATGCGCCGCAAAATTAATCCTGGCATGGCTCTTTCTGGCTATATACCGATTCATTGAGTGGATACGAAAATAAGTACTTCTCTTCCATCTCTCGTGATGTAAATAGCCAAATCGTTTAGGATTCAGGGATCTTCTGTGTTACTTCTATGTGTAAGATCCCTCTGCAAAAACACTTGCAGAAAATTCCCTTTATTACGTAATTACATGAAAAGGATATAAAAATCAGAACTCTACATGAATCAAGAACTCTGGTCAAAAATATTAGCTTTCGATTTTGATCTCCCTGTTTCAGAATATGGATTTTCAACCCGGCTGGCAAAGGAAAACAACTGGACCAGGCATTTTACAGAAGCCGCTATTCTGGAATACAAAAAGTTTATGTATCTGGCGGCCACCTCTGATATGATGGTTTCGCCTTCGCCAATTGTAGATGAGGTATGGCACCTGCATTTACTCTTTACTCAATCCTATACTGATTTTTGTGAGATAATAGGTAAGAATGTTCACCATATTCCGTCCACACACAACAGAAGTGACGAGGCAAAATTCAGACAGGCGAAGGAACGGACGCAAAAGTTATATACAGAAGCTTTTGGACCACAACCTTCAGAGATATGGGATGCGTCAACTATTTATGCACCTCTGCAACTATCCCATGGAAAGTATGAACTCTGGAGTGGAATTATAGTGGGTATATGTCTATGGATAGTATTACTTTTTCCTTTCTACTTTGCCTTAGAGGGCCTCTATATCCATATTGACAATCCTTATTTTTTATTTGGGTATCTACTTCTGACAGTATATACATTTTTGACACTTACCAGGTATAATAGAACTCAGTTACGGGAAACGGTAAACGGGTTTGACAAGTCTGCCTTTGTATTTCGATTCCATCCAATAGAACTAGTCTATCTGAAAACACAAAAGGTATCAGAGGTGATCCATGGTTTTATGAATCAGTTAGTCAAGGAAAATAAGATTATCGTTAATGAGGATAATTCTTTAGAGGTTGCCACTCATACCAAACCTGAGACGGTAGAAGAATATACTATCATCGAAACCTTAAGTGGTATGGAAAAAGCCTTTTATCCAGCTTTACTGAAACAGCTTCAGACAAAACCCATATTTACCACTATAGAAACCAGCATGGAGGCTTTTAAGAAGCATTTCGCCAAATCACACGTATTTGGCAAGTTATTCTTCCTAAACTTTGGCATTCTTTCATTTCTCCTTCTGCTCGGCACCATCCGCATGGCTACAGGTATAGCACGCGACAAACCGGTAGAGCTTATTGGAACTTTTCTTATACTACTGCTTTTAGTAAGCATCTTCTTTCTCATCTATCTCAGAAACTATCTGTTTTCGCACACCATTCCAGATCTCTATCGCAAGCAGGAGTTACACGTTCACATGCCTTCTGATGGCTGGGAATGGCAATATTTCTTACTTGGATCAGCGGTTTATACCACTACATTTACTCCTATCGCAAGTCATGCCGATGGAAGTGGAAGTTCATCAGACGGAGGAGGATCTTCCTGTGGATCAGATGGTGGATCCTGTAGTAGCTGTGGTGGCTGTGGAGGTGGAGATTGATAGTATATGTGTACTTCTATCGCTGGTATTATTCCCCAACGAGTTACTTCCTATCATTTAAATTATCTTGAATCACAGATATAAAGAGATCGCACTAGGTACATGCTCTTTACATCTGTGATTCAGAAAAGTTATGTATTCAAACTTTTACGAAGATCTTCAACAAACTCCTCAGTGACATCAAAATAGGTAGCTAATTGCTGAGTAGTCAGAATACCATCTTTAAGGAATTTGAGAATAGCCTCTGTTTTACCTTTCTGCTCACCTTCCAGTTTGCCTTTTCGTTCTCCTCTTTTGAAGAGAATGTCATCTTCTTCTTTTATGTATTTAGAAATAGAGTCAATCATCGTCTCAATGTAGTCAGTTAGTTTACGCAAGTTAGCCAATACCCGTAATTGTTGCAAGTGCCTGTCAAGCTCCAGTTGACTAGTGGATGTGTCTCGTAATCGTTCATAAATCTGTCTGGCAGCCTGTTGTGGGCTTGTATTACCAAAGTCACCTAAAATAGCGAATACTATTTCATCTCCTTTACCTGAAGAGAGAAATAATTCGTACTTAATGGAAGATAAAGGTGCAATGTTGAACTTAAAGGACAAATCCCGCTTGACAAGATGTGTAACCATATCTGGTTTCTGATCTGAAAGGAAGATCACATATTGTAGCACATCCAGTTCGTATTTACGTTCCAGCATGCCTCTGTATTCCAGCATCCGGTATACCATACGGGGTTCGTTTATCAGCTGAAATTCCAGATGCAGCAAAAATGTAATTCCACTCTGATCGGTGATTTTTAAGAGCTGATCGGGCTTTCGCTCTATGGTTCGTTGCAAGTCGTCCTTTATTTTCTCATAAGAAACGACCTGAATCTGAAGTACTTTTTCAATTAATGCCAGAGTAACAGACTCCAGATTTTCTTTGAATATTTTATCATATTGATTGCCTTCTTTCTTGTTACTCATATAAGCATAAAAAATGAAACGGAAGGCAAAAGTAACAAGCTGACTTAATAACCTATCTATTCAATATAAAATTATAACGAATTAGACTCAGATCTTATTCTGTAATTAACATTGTTCGTCAGTGAACAGAGAGTGTCCATAAACGGACACTTTTATTTTCTTATAGCTGATAAATCTGCCTCTGTTCACTGAAAAAGGACATTTTAGTATTCTGGCTTTATATTGGCATATACGCAAGTATTCTTTCCTGACACTTAACACGTCGTCTTATGCTACGAAACTATTTAAAAGTCGCTCTACGAAATCTGCTTAAGAACAAGGTATACTCCTTTATCAATATTGGAGGGCTGGCAGTTGGAATGGCAGTAGCCATACTGATAGGTCTTTGGATATGGGATGAAATCACCTATAATACCTACCATCAGAACTATGAACGTATTGTACAGGTGATGCAACATAACCTGTACAATGGGAAAAGAGAAACCCAGACATCCAATCCCTATGTAATGGCAGAGGAGATTCGGAGCAAATATGGAAGTAGCTTTACCTATGTGTTACAATCATCCTGGACATCAGGGCATGTGCTTACCTATGGAGAGAAGAAGGCTACCAAGACAGGCAACTATTTTGAGCCTCAAGTGACTGAAATGCTTTCACTGAATATGCTTAAAGGTACACGGACAGGCCTGAAAGAACCTCATTCCATACTTTTATCAGAGTCTATAGCTCAAATCTACTTCGGCAATGAAGACCCAATAGGCAAAATCATGCGGATTGACAACAATACGGATGTGAAGGTGACAGGAGTATATGAAGATCTGCCGTATAATTCTGACTTCCGCGAAATGACCTATATCTTACCTTGGGAACTTTATCTGATCATGAATCCGTGGATCAAGAAAATGGAAGATCCCTGGGATAGCAACTTTACCCAAACGTTTGCCCAGATGGCTGCAAACACAGATATAGAGAAAGTGTCTGCCCAGATCAAAAATGTAAAATTCAATCGCGTAAGTTCCTTTGACAGAAAATACAAGCCTGAAGTATTTCTTCATCCAATGACCAAATGGCGTCTGTATTCAGACTGGAAAGATGGCGTAAATGCAGGAGGGCGAATCGAAAATGTATGGCTTTTCAGTATCATTGGCATATTTGTATTGCTGCTGGCCTGTATCAACTTTATGAATCTGGCTACAGCTCGCAGTGAAAAAAGAGCCAAAGAAGTAGGCATTCGTAAAACAGTAGGCTCTATACGTGGTCAGCTGATAGCACAGTTCTTCAGTGAGTCATTGCTGGTAGTTATGTTTGGCTTTTTGACAGCCATTTTCTTGGTACAACTGAGTTTGCCTTTCTTTAATGAAGTAGCAGACAAAAAGATGAGTGTTCCTTATCTAAGTCCTGTATTCTGGCTGCTGGGACTTTCTTTCTCTGTTGTTACAGGTCTCATTGCCGGCAGCTATCCTGCACTCTATTTGTCTTCGTTTCAACCCGTCAAAGTACTCAAAGGCACTTTCAGGGTAGGACGTTATGCGGCATTACCCCGCCGTATTCTGGTAGTGATGCAGTTTGCCGTTTCCGTTACCCTGATTATCGGGACCATAGTAGTGTTTCGTCAGATACAACATGCCAAAGACAGACCTATCGGCTATGACCGCAATGGACTAATTAGTATGCTGCTCACTACTCCTGATATTCACAACCACCTGGAGGCAGTACGCAACGAACTCAAAAGCTCAGGTGCCATTGTAGATATGACAGAATCTACCAGCCCTACTACGTCTGTATGGAATACCAATGGAGGTTTCGACTGGAAAGGCAAAGACCCGGAACTGGCAGTTGACTTCCCTAACAATGGTGTTACCCACGATTATGGCAAAACAGTAGGCTGGCAATTTAAAGAAGGACGAGATTTTTCACGGGAATACGCTACCGATTCGATGGCATTTGTGATCAATGAAGCGGCAGTAAAATTCCTGGGATTCGAACACCCGATAGGGGAGACTGTCAAGTGGAATAACAAGCCCTACACGATAGTAGGAGTTATCAAAAATATGGTGGTGCAGTCACCTTATCAACCCATACGGGCAGCATTCTTCCATATTTCGAAAGAGCAGGAAAGTGTGGTTATTATTAAGCTGAATCCCAAACTAAGTGCCAGAGACGCACTGAGTAAAGTAGAAGCCGTATTTAAAAAATACAGTCCGGCAACGCCTTTTGAATACAAGTTCGTAGATGAAGAATATGCTCAGAAATTTGGCGATGAAGAACGAATCGGTACACTGGCAGCAGTCTTTGCAGGGCTAGCCATCCTGATTTCCTGCTTGGGCATATTCGGACTCTCTTCATTTGTAGCTGAGCAACGCACCAAGGAAATCGGTATCCGGAAAGTTCTCGGAGCCAGCGTTCTGAATCTGTGGAGTCTGCTGTCAAAAGATTTTGTACGACTGGTGTTTGTCTCTTTTCTGTTTGCCATTCCTACAGCCTGGTACTTTATGAATCAATGGCTCCAGAAGTACGAATACCGTACTGAAATTTCCTGGTGGGTATTTGTGGTAACAGGATTAGGAGCATTACTCATTACCCTTCTTACCATTAGTTTTCAGTCTCTCAAAGCTGCTTTTGCCAATCCAGTCAAAAGTCTGCGAAGTGAGTGATCAAAAAGAGTTGCAAACAGAGATAATCTGATTAGTTGAGTTGAATCTCTGTTTGCAAAATTTCTTTCAGCTTCATGCAACCTCACTAGTTTATTTTACATCTTATACACAACTTCTTTTCTAAAATATCAACCTAATACTTTTCTTTGCTATGAAAACGAGACAAATACTCACAGCTTTTTTGATGGCATTCGTTAGTCTTACCACCATTCAGGCACAAAACGATACAGATAAACCCTATCTGACCAAAACCTTTTCTCCTGCCGGACTAACTAGCATCAAAACTGAAACCAGTGGTGGCAACGTATCTGTATACGGACAAAATTCCGGAGATGCCCGTATAGAAGTCTATATTCGTGCCAACAACTGGAATCAAAAACTATCTGATAGCGAAATCAAAGAACGTCTTGAAAAATATACGATTCAGATCGACAAAGATGCCAACACGTTAACTGCTATTGCCAAACCTCTTGAATCAGGATGGAAATGGGGATGGAAAGATGGCTTGAGCATCTCCTTTAAGATTTATGTTCCCAACAATATTACCTCTAACCTCAGAACCAGTGGCGGAAACATCCACTTGTCAAACCTTTCTGGTAATCAGGACGCAAAAACCAGCGGTGGCAATATCTCTCTTAGCACCATAAAAGGAATAGTAGATGCGGAAACTTCTGGTGGCAATATTGACATAGATAGATTTAATGGCACAATAGATGCTCAGACCAGTGGTGGTAATGTAAAAGTAGCTGATTCAAAAGGCTCTCTGAAAATTGGTACTTCTGGCGGTAACATCCGTATTGCACAGGTATCAGGAAGCCTGGATGCACATACCAGTGGTGGTAATGTAACAGCCGATATTTCTAGTCTGGAAAAATATCTTACACTGTCAACCAGTGGTGGCAATATTACTGTAAAGATGCCAATGGATAAAGGAATGGATCTGGATCTTTCCGGCGACCGGGTATCTGTAGCCATGCAAAACTTTGATGGAACAATCAAAGATGACCGTGTGAAGGGTAAGTTAAATGGTGGTGGTATCCCTGTCAGAATCTCTACATCTGGTGGAAATGTACGAATAAACTAATCCCTGGTTTATATATAAATGCCATAAAAAAGCCTCTTCCAAGAATAAGAAGAGGCTTTTTTATGGCATTTATATTCAAGTTCTATAGGTTACAACTAACTCTTATCAAAGAAAACCAGCATTGAGCTAACAGGATTTTTTTACAAAATCAATGTTCCGCTTAAGACCAGCCAGCTTAGTACGTTTTACAGGTGAGTCTTTGAATAATACTTTAAATACCTCTTCTGTGATCTCCTCCCAATCTGCTCTTTTCATATGTTGCAAGGCCTCCGATGGCTGGAACTGTGATTCCTGATTGGGTTTTGCAAATCGATTCCAGGGACAAACATCCTGACAAATGTCACAACCAAATATCCAGTTTTCAAATTTGCCTTTTACATCTGCAGGAATCTGTTCTTTTAGTTCAATCGTGAAATAGGAAATGCATTTACTGCCATCTACTACATAAGGCTCTGTAATAGCGTCAGTAGGGCAAGCATCTATGCATCGGGTACAGGTACCACAATAATCTTTAACAGGTCCGTCTTCTTCCAGTTCCAAATCCAGAATTAATTCGCCTAGAAAGAAAAAACTTCCCATCTGCCGATTGAGCAGGTTAGAGTGCTTTCCAACCCATCCCAACCCTGATTTTTTTGCCCATGCCTTTTCTAACACAGGAGCAGAATCCACAAATGCCCGTCCATTTACTTCACCAATTTCCTCTTCAATAAACTGAATAAGCGCTTTCAATTTGTCTTTCACTACATAATGGTAATCTGTCCCATACGCATACTTAGATACTTTCAGATCGTCGGTATCAGTAAACAATTCCTTTTCCGGGAAGTAATTAAAGGCAAGAGAGATTACCGACCTGGCATCCTCTACCAGCAAACGAGGGTCTAGTCGTTTGTCAAAGTAGTTGGCCATATATGCCATCTGTCCATGTTTGTTCTGATTAAGCCACTGTTCGAGACGGGGAGCCTCTTCTTCCAGAAAATCTGCTTTAGACACACCACAAAAAGCAAATCCCAGTTCACTGGCCTTTTGTTTGATTAATTGGGTATGTCGTATTTTGGAAGAAGAAAACATAGTTACAAAGAAAAGATTTCACAAAGATAGTTTACTGGTTGTAAAGGCTGAACAAAAAGAAATCTCTTCCTGTTACATTTTCATATAAAAATGATTGTACACACTTCTTTTAAAAAGGAGAATAAAGGCTTTTTTCACGCTGTACAATCCTGTACTTTTATCATTCATTGAAGAATGTTATTTCCTTACTATACTACTTATGTTTGAAAATCTTTCACCTCGCCGCCAGGAACAACTCCAAGCCTTTGACCGCTTGCTGACTATTATGGATGAATTACGAGAGGGTTGTCCCTGGGATCGCAAACAAACCATGGAAAGTCTCAGACATCTGACCATCGAAGAAACGTATGAATTGTCAGATTCTATACTCGAGAATGATCTTACAGAGATAAAGAAAGAGTTGGGTGATATTGCTCTCCATATTGTTTTTTATGCAAAAATTGCCTCTGAAACCCAGGCTTTCGACATTGCAGATGTACTCAACTCTGTCTGTGAAAAACTGATTTCACGTCACCCACATATTTATGGAGATGTAAAAGCAGACAATGAAGAACAGGTAAAACAAAACTGGGAACAGTTGAAGCTAAAAGAAGGTAATAAATCTGTACTGGCAGGAGTACCTGGCTCATTACCAGCTCTGGTGAAAGCCATGCGCGTTCAGGAAAAAGCACGAAGTGCCGGATTTGACTGGGAAGAAAAACATCAGGTTTGGGAAAAGGTAGAAGAAGAAATGCAGGAATTTAAAACTGCTTTTAATGAAAGTGGTGATGTTCCGTCTGAAGCCGCTGAGAAAGAATTTGGAGACTTGCTGTTTTCACTTGTCAACTATGCCCGCTTTATAGATATTAATCCTGAAACTGCACTGGAACGCACTAACAAGAAGTTTATCAAACGATTCAACTATCTGGAAGCAGAGGCAAAGAAACTAGGAAAAAGTCTACAGGATATGACTCTTGCCGAAATGGATGTATTCTGGGAAGAAGCAAAGAAACAGGAATAACTTTCTGCTACTTTCTGAAACGCCACTTATATACATGGTAGTGGTTAATGTGTCATCAGAGTTTTAAATATGCATTCCTTGAACAATCCCATAGAACTCAAAAAACAATTATATGCTCATTGCCTGGAGTATGTAACCCAACGTATAGATACAGCAAAACAGGCAATGGAAGCAGCCCAGACCGCTGCCAATGAAGAATCTAAGAGTAGCGCAGGTGATAAATATGAAACTACCCGTGCTATGATGCAGATTGAGCGGGACCGCCATGCAGCTCAACTGGCAGAGGCTCTTAAACTTAAAAAGGAGTTAGAGTCTCTGAATGTAGACAAGCAATATGATAAAGCACAGGCTGGTAGTCTGGTTATTACTGATCAAAACCGTTTTTTTCTCTCTATTAGTGCTGGCAAGATTACGCTTAACAAGATAGACTATTTTGCCGTTTCCCTTAATTCGCCTATTGGAGCCCAGCTTCTTAACTTAAAAGCTGGTAGTGAATTTCGCTTTCAAAACCGAGCTATTCAGATTAAAGAAGTTATTTAAGTATTCTTCTCTACTTATTACCTATTAAGGCTAAAAAATATACCTCTGTCATGCGGAAAGACAGAGGTATATTTTTTTCTATACTATCTGGGTAAGATATCAGATCTAACCTTAGCATGATTAAAATGGAAAAAAGAAAAACGCAAGCATTTGATTATAGCCTTGATTTTAAGAAGACTGATTTTCGGCAACATCCGGAATTGTACCGCCCAGGGGTAGGGGAACAGGGAGTTCTGCTGGTAGAACCTTATAAGTCAGAGATATTACCTCATTGGCGATTTAAAACGCCAGCAATTGCAGAAATCTCTGCCAAGAAGATTTTTGAATTATTTCAACAGTATCTGGTTCAACAAGACTTTGTAGGAGCTGATATGGCCCGGAAATTTCTTCAGATGGGCTTTACCAGAGCACGCAGATATGCTAATTATAAAGGGGGACGCAAATATTCGCAGACAAAAGGTAAAGACACATCAACCCTTCCTTATCCTTACTCTAGTGAGAGCCAATATAAAGGCAATCCTATTAACACTCGTCAGAGTGATGCTGATACAAATGAAAAAGCTCAAGCTGCTGCTATATTCAAAGAATACTGGACAAAGGCCAAAAACAATCCGGAATATCTTCACTTACGAGATACCTTTCTTCAAAAGTATATCTGAAACAACCTAATCTATTTCTCAGAATAAGTAATTATGGATCCTACCATATTTTAATCCTGTAAATACATACAAGATAGGAGGTCCAGAATATATCCAGCCTTCTATTAGCTCTATAGTAATTCAGTCAGATATCTTCATGGAATACACAAGAGAGGATATCTCATTAAGCACTTCTATCAAGTCTTTAGAACTAGTTGCATTATAAGCTTTTATAAGTGAGAGTCGTATTATTCTTTTTCTCCAGCTATACATCTCATCTTTGCATAACTGATCCACTGCCAGAATAATATTCTCCTTCACTAACAGTAATAGTTCATGAAAATCGCCATCACCCACTCCATCTTCTGCATATATTAAATCCAGCATCTGATTGGAACTAACCGGAATATTTTCTAATTGATTGTTTTCATTTATGATTTTAGCATTTGAGAATGCCCATTTAACAACTATCTCATAAAATTGTGCATAGACTTCATCCTTGTTCATGAATCCATCATTTTAGATAAATAAGACGTATTATATAAAATGAGTGGGTTAGTAAAATATAGTGGTTATAGAGTATGGTTTTATTATAACTTCTTACTTTTTTTCAAGCAATATAACCTATTATCTTTTTCATTCTGGTTAGATTCTCTTATTTCTTCAAAAAGAAATTTACTTCGATTGTCTCCCTCATCAGTTGATCTAAATATTAGTACTTGTTTGAGGTATGTGATTTTAAATTGATAAAAAAATAAAAAAGGACAACCAGACGTTGTTTTGACAAGGCAAAAAAGGCCATTCTGAAGCAGAGAAGACCTTTTCTATTGACATGGTTGTTTAAAAATCGGATGCTCTTGTGATAAAACTGTGATAGTTTACAGCACTCGCTCACTCGCCTTATTTGCACTTTTTGAATGTGCAAAATCTTTAATTTTATAAAAATAAAATAGATTCGAGTTACCTTATTTTTTGATCGACTGAATGAAGCCTATAAGCTTTGTTTAAAGCGCTCAATAGATGTATGTGTTTCTGATAACAGATCAAGCCAGATTACCATATCTTTTTCTTGTTCTGGCAACAACTCTTTCAATCTGTGTAGTACAGCGGACAAAGACAAAAGAATTTCTTCTTCAGCATTCGCATTGGAAACTATTTCTATTACCTTGGTTAAAATAGCTTGTAACTCATCATAAGACTCAGAATTACATTGACGTACAGTTAATAAATCAACGTTCTTTAGTAAGAAATTTATTTCCGAATCATGGCTATTACTAACTTGGGTCATGCCTATGTATCTGCTCTCTATGAGGTACTTAATAAAATAAAATCATATCTATAAAACTTGTATCAAGCTCTGAATACTAGCCTGTGTTTTTGCCAGCAAGTCGAATCGAATCAATATATCTTCATTTTGATCTTGCTCCATTTCACTTGTTCTTTCCAGAACTTGTGCTAATGAGAAGTATACTTTCTCTTTCATAATGGCAACAAGCGTCCCTTTTTCAGGATTGGCACTTTCAAGTATCTCTACTATACGCATTACAATGTCTTGCAATACACTATAATCAAAAAAATCATCCTTCCTTTTTATTAGCAATTGGACCCTATTTGATAAGTGATAAAGCTCTGACTTGTATTGATGTAGAGATTCAATTGTTGACATAAGAAGTTAAAGGTGGCTCTTGGGTATTTATTTAGACATTGCTTGTAATAATGTACTTTCATCACAGAAGAATGTCAGCAAATACAAGATACCTTGAAACAACCTTGTAAGGGTTTCTCCCATCAACTCTACATCCTCATAGTCAGGTTTAAATTTGTTCTTATCCATAATGTCACAATAGCGAAATCTATAGCTTTGTGTACAATCAATGCATTTTTGTTCAGGACTCGGTAGCATTAAGAAAATAGTCGATTGCACTGAAAGCTAACGTAGTCATCTTTGTAAAAATTAAGCTATCTCCTTTTCTTTCTTCTTCATCGTAATACTTTTCAGTCAGTTCTTCCGATTTAAGGAGCAGTTCCCTTGTCTTCTTTTTGATCTCACCTATACCTGCTAGATTACTCTCATAAGACTCAACTACAGCCAGAGCAGTCTTGAGGTGTTTTTGTAGATCAATATGGGCATACTCTTCATCTCTACGCTTGACTATATAATTAATATTATTTATCAACTCTTTTAATATTTCTATTTTCTCTGTGCTCATTTACTCTATACTTAAATAAGAAGGGCTACTCCTTTAATCAATAAATTGTCATCACTACGCTATCTCTTAGGATTAGGTTTTAGTTCTCTCAAGAAAATAGTCTATTGCTCCATATATACAGGTAAGCATTTCTGCAGATGTCAGACTTTCTTCCATTTGGCCTTTCCCTCTGGTACTGACATCTTCGTGAACCAAGTGCCTCGATCTTTGCAGCAGCTCTGTTGCTACATACTTGATCGAGGTAAGGTCTTTCTCATTATCCTCATAGATATCAATTGCGTGTAAAGCAACTTCAATAAATTGGTGCAGATCATCATGAGTATACACCTCTGTAGGATATCGCATCATTTCATCCATCCTACTTCTAAGATTTGTAAGCATTTCTCTATCTTCTGTATCCATACTGAACTATGATAAAATGGTAAGTAATAGACTTGCATCTTATTTGTTCGAGGTGGTTTCTCATCAAAAATAGGTAGGCGGTAACTTATATAATTACCTACTTTCAGGTATATCTTAACAATTTAAAAAATAAAATATTCGCAATCCGTATACTGATGTTAATTTTTAGTTCTTTTTTTGTCTCTACATTGTTTCCAGGCAATTCCACCTCTTCTCGTATCTCCGGTTGAATGTTACCTAGTGTTTCAGCGTTTTGAAAATTTAATTTACTTAGATTCTTAATGTTGATGGCTTATGACATGCGTAACTAAAAAAGTGGTTAATTGGTACTGGTATGTAGACTTTCGTCTTCATTAGGGTCTTTCTTTTTGCGGCCTTTATTATCTACAGAACCTTTAATAATATTTCTAATTTTGGAATATTCGGATTGTCCGTCCTGGTTATAAATGGGTGGGCTACTTTCAAATCGCTTTTTTCTTACCTTCATTTTTGATTAAGTAAACTGTGACTACTTCCTGCTATTATTCTGCTTGTCCGAAATATATCTCAGCAACGATTTGATTGATGATATACAATAGACTATCCGAGGACTCTGCATTGACTGTCTTTGCAATTAAGTCGGCGATCCAATTCTTTCTTAATTCATACTCTTTCATTTTATACAACATTGAAAGAGCCAAAAGCATTTGATTGGCAACAACCTGTCTCAGGTTATTTATCAGTTCTGGGCTTGCATGTGTATGTTCTGCTCTAAGCAGATCTATCATGTCTGATGCCTTCACATCCTGCCCCTCTATATATGGATTTGCATGTTTATTCTTTTCATATACCCAGGTAATGAATCGCTCATACAATTGTCCTGCCATCTGTTCATCCTTCATTCACCATTCAATTAGAAGTTATAAAAATTCTGAATTGAATGAGCTAGTATAGTGGTGGCGTTTAAAAGACTTCTTTAAGCCCTCTCTATCAATCTTTCCTTTAAAACAGCAATTAGTTCGTCCTTATCGGCTATTCTGGCTTCCAGATCTACAATTCGTTGAAGTGCTTTTTCTAACTCCTTTTCACAATCTCTAAAATTAGTAAGCTTTCCTACATGCATTTTCTTGCTTACATCTCCAATTGTATGAGTTGCATTCTGAATATTATTGGGACTGCCAGAATCCTCAAAAAAATTGTTGAACTAATCATTTAGTACGCTAGCAATTTCTTCTATAGTCCTTACTTTCAAAGACTCATTCTTTATAGCTCTATAGAAACCCTGTTCCGACATATCAATTTGCTTACAGATAGTCAAAATAGTAATATTTTTGATTGAGCCAGTTCTTTTATACGGCTGTAATTCAAGAGCTTAAAGAAGAAAGTATAGTAAAACCTAAATTTTAGTCACTAAACTTTTGCTTCATATCGAACTTTCGTTTAGCTCCGCTTTATAAATCTAAATAAAAATCAATAAACCACAAACTTAAATACACCATAAAGCCAAATAGTGACTGAGTCAACAGGATTCTTTCCTATTTCGATGTAGGGGAGAAACAGCATAGGAGATTAGGCTTTTGTAATCATTTTAAGATACCAGAGCAGACCTTTTTTAATAAAACTGCAAAGACTCGTTTGCCAGGATCTTTCTTTAGTAATCAACAGATTGACTGGCTTGAGAACTGGGCAAAAGAGAATGGAATGCTCAATGAATACCAACCAGAGAACTTTATAGGGACTATACCAACGGAAGAGGCTACAGATTGATTAAGAAGCAGATGTGTTCTTGTCATCGTATATCTCCAGTAATCTTTCCAGCTCATTAGCTGGCAGGGTTTCCAACTGTATGATAAAAGGAGCGTAAGATCTGAGATTAGCATTAAACTGAAGGGTAACGTCTAACAACTCACGGCTTATCTCTAGTTCTTCTTTTGCCTTATGCAGTTTACGAATCTGTGAAAGTGAAATAGGTAATTGAGCAATTTTATGGCAAGCAAGCGATTTGCGGAGATAGTCACAAAAGAGAGAGTAGATCTCCCGATCCTTAATCATGAATTTGATAGAATTTAATAGAATTATGTCTAGTAGATTTTGACGCATTACAGTATAGCATTTTTTGCAGACAGGCAGACAGTACAATACTACAAGACATAAAAAATAATACCACTTAGTCGACAACAAACAGATATACAGACATTTATTTAACTCATACTTAGTACTTTTTTCTATGATATCAATTGAACAAATTCAGGAAACAGTCAAAACGCTATTTTCTTCTAATCCATCCAAGAATCTGTTTACTACAGATTATATCCGTCGGTATGTAGAGCAATTTCTGCTACTATCAGAGCCTATCCCAATGAGCGATATGATACTTGCTCTCAGAGGTGTAGAGCATTAGGTGGCTCGCCCCAAGATGCGCTAGGCAAAGGACAAAACGCCTGAGATCTTATGGGTGTTTGTTGTCCCACCTAATGAGAAAAAAACGTCTAAATCCACAAAAAAGGGAAAGATCCGAAAACCACTTCTGTCTTTAAGAGCATGAAAATGCATCGGGCATCCTAGACTACAAAGAGTATGACAAGTAGTTGCTCTATAGGCGAGATTATAGTCTGGAAGGATATTTGGAAGGTAATTATATTATTGGGAGTCCCATTGCATAGATATTCGGCTTTAGCTGGAACTCCCAAATGATTGCTTAGCCCTTTTCTAAATGGAATATTATAATGGAATGATTGATGTCTTTAGGAGTTGCATCAACAATCTCTACAACTTTATACCCATCCCTAAGGGCTGTATTTAGTTCTGGATGTGGGATCAGTTCCACTGGGGGTATACGACCTGGGTAGTCCCCATAATTAATTTCATTGATCTGGACGGTAATTACTTTTTCGGTCATAGGCTAAGTAGTTTAAAATAAGAATAAGTCTACAATATACGAAAAAATGCAGACAAACGCAAGCAAATAAGCCAGATTATCAGCATGTTACCAAAAAGAGAAGAAAAAATCCAAACGCTGAAACGAGTAAATCTTTTATGAAAAACAGTATGCTTTTTTACAACCCCAAGCCTTGTATGCCTATCACTTCAGAGTCATCATAGGCTCTGTTTGTATCAATCATGCTTGGCATTGTATCCTTTTACCTGCTATGGAAAGCCTGATAAATACAAAAACCCTGGCATAACCAGGGTCTCAGTAGATTCTTTGACTGCTTCCCGGACTACCAATCTAAAAAGCAGCTATATGTTAAGTTGAAGTAGGTGAGAGAAGCTGTTCGAGCAGCCCCCTCTATGCATTTAGTTCATTGTTATCTCAAAACCCTTATCCAAATGCGAAGCAAAATTACTGCTCCTGAAGCAGAAAACAAAATTATCATGCTTGAATTACAAGCAAATCAACTATTGAATGCCGTTTAAAGACGAGTTGTCGCCATCAACGCATTCCCAAATAACAAGCTCAATCCGCTGTATTGGGACAAGATAGAACAGGCTAAGATCGTGTATGGCCAGCTAAAAGTCTATATCCAATTCCTGCAGGAATTGCACATCTAGGCGTAATGTATAGTAGTAGTGTAACTATTGGAAATAAACAATCCCGGCACTTTGTGTCGGGACTGTTTCAAGTTAGATAGTTACAAAAGGCTGAAACAGCCAGTCGTAAAACTGAACTCATCTTAATTTAACTTAACAATAGCAGAAAACAGAACAGACACACAGATCTTATTAATCACATAAAACCCGCCTGACCAAGAGAATGCGCAGCTTTTGGTGAGTCTGATAATTTCCGCTTTCTGGTAGGGTAAGATACACAAAAAATTCCCAAAACAGCGAAAATTTTTCAGGGGTAGATATGTATTGTCTTTTATTTTTTGCCTATCTGAACTTCTGGTTATCGGTTAGGACTTGCTATGCATCTTAGTAAACTTGTTTAATAAAGGTTACACCCTGGTTATTCCCATTTGTCGTAAAGACTGGTTAACACGTTTGATAACAACCTATAACCTTTAGAAAATCATAGCGCGAAAAAACCGAAAACACGCTAATCCAACACCCTGAAAACCACATGTATTTTGATAGAAAGAAGCCCTATAGAGGCGATAAGTGGGGAGCCACATTCAAACACTACCTGGTATTAGATGACACCAATCCCAAAAACAAGCGGGATCTGATCGAAGGCTACTCCAAAGACCAGGGAATCCCCGAACCTCACGACAAGGTGTATCTGCTCAACAAGATTGTACGCCTCTGTCTGAGTTACCTTTTGGATGGCCGAGCCTTATGTGCTACCATTGTCCAGCGACCCGATAAAACCTACACCTGGGAACACTCACACCCGATCCTGGAACTTTACAAAACTGAGTATAAGATTCTTTCTCAGGAACTGGTAAAAAACGAAAATGTACGGGACTTAAATGATCTGTATGAACACATCAAACAGGGAAAAAAGATCTCAGACTTACCAGTAAACCGCAGTAAAACCCAAGGCAAAGCCTTTACCAAACAACTGGAAGTACACCTGAGCAGTAAGACCTTTGACACCCACGAAAAGCTAATCATCTACTGCCGGGACAAGAAAGAAGAAGGCTACGAATACGGCTTACTTACTGACTTCTATCGGGAGTATTGCGACAAATGGTTCTCCGGTAAAAACTAAATTCTATTTCCATGCAAACAACATTCCGCGAAGATAAACTCAAACTAAGCTTTGAACAGGATAGCTTATATGCCCTTGCAGAAGCTGTAAAACTACGAGCCGAAACGTTAGAGAAGGTTATTGACCACCAGTATGAACAATACACCTACCGGGTCCGACTAGGAGATTTTCTTATACTCCGAGATCTGATGAAAGTACAGGAGCTGTTAGATAAGAAATTTGCCTATATGCTCTTTCGGGATCAAAAGCAGGTTCGCCTCTCACTACCGATCAGCTTTGTGTTTCTGCTCCATACCCAACTGAACCAGGCCACGATAGACTCTTTCTTACAGTTTGCCATCGACCAGCCAGACAAAGTAATCAAATCACACCCTCGCCAGGATCGGCTCCACCTTCGTTAATCCATCATTCCAATGAGAAAACAAATTCATAGGCGAAGCCATCAGCCTGTGTCACCTGATACAGAGTTCTCAATACGTTGTCTTTTATGAGTTCTCCGGCAACCTCAATGCCCTCTATGTACGAGTCCACGAAAAGGATGAGCTACACAAAAACGGCTACGACAGCGATCCACTCATAGACCTGACAGCCTACCTGGACTGGGATGTCAAGAACCACAAGAAAGCAATGATCTACAGCTGGTTTGCACCTATTGCCAACGAACTGATTTTAAAAGCCGGGCAGCTTTGAATGGACATATGGGGCGGTGTAAAATGAAGCCTAAACTTATCATGACATAAAAATACCTCAAATGAGGTATTGACATAAGATAGGAACAGATTTAGCTTTAATGCACCATACAAACATATAGATCAATCATACTTATGGCGATATGCGAAAAGCCTGAAACAGAGTAGCAGTTAACCCATCACTTTACCTATATGTCAAATGTTGTAATCGATTCGAAAACAGATAATACATCTGTTCTTGGCGAGAAAATCATTACCACCTTAAGCTTAATATTAACAAGCTATTCTCCTGCAAGCTTTGGAATAGACTACGATGTGCAATATTCTGGACCATTTGGAAATGGACATCAAAAATCAACACAGCCCACTCCTTTAACTGGTAATGGACAATTTCAGATTTCAAACAGTCCTCAAGTGATTGTAACTGTTAGCAATTTTACACCAAATAATGCAACCATTTCAGTACATATCAATGTCACTGTTAAAAAAGGTCTTATCAGCAAAAGTATTTTTGATAATACTCTAGCTGGCTCATTTTCAAATACAGCACCTTTCTCTGTGTTTAATCTTATTGCCAACAATATAGGTGAATCAGCTGCACAGGGGACATAAACTTGCCCGTACTAGTTGAAATCAAGAGATTTTTCTTTCTAAAAACGTGATAAAAGTAAATAGCTAGCCCTTGTAGATGTGTCTATAAGGGCTGTTTTTTTGTATGTCTCTGAGCTAGCTGCTTGAAAAGACAGGCAGCTCTCAACGCTCACCTAGACGGGTATTGTATCTCTTAATAATCCTCAATAGTTATTTCTACAAGCATGTCATCATCAATAGCTTGCTCAAGCCTTGTAATTATAATAGACGTGGAAGCTGCTGTCCATGCACCATCTGATATTTTTCTTTTAAAAGTATCTGGAGCCATCTGTGATGTGGGAGAAGGATTTGATGTTAGTTGAGTGTGGTAATCAACCATTTCTTTCTCAAAGCTTTTAACAAAGTAGCTTTGTAGTTTACTCCAGATCTTTACCAGCTCTTTAGGCGACTGAATATTAGATTTTACAATGCCATACCCTTCACTAGCAGTTAGGCTTTCCTCATCAAAATATAAACGCATTACCTCCTGTTCCTGTTCAGTAAACTGGTTTAGGCCTTCTGGCTTGTCATCTCCATATTCATAAATCAGAAGATAGTAAATATCGTCAGTAACAGTACTCAAAAGGTTTATCTTTTTCTTCAGTTCCTCTTCCTGAGTGTAAAAATACATATTCAATCCAGCGGAAACTCCCATAATTAGTTAGTATTAGTGAATAGCGTATATAAAACTTGTATCCTTGTAGGAATTGCGTGATTTCGTAGGCAAGATAAGTTTATAAACTTCAATTTAATTAATGAATCAAAAACAGCCAATCATCCGGAAATGCCAGGTAGATGAATATATGTATGTTTTTATTGCGAAATTATGCATTATTGATTCTATTCTCTCAATCACTTAGTAATATTAAGAGAGAACTGATTTTAAAAGTCAGGCAGCGTTAAATGGGTATATAGGACAGTATAGATTAAATCCTAATTTGTACAAAGCCAATAAATTCAACCTTTATAACTTTATGCAAACCCTTCCTATTTACAACGAATCTGGACAGATTATACATAATGTCCCCTTTCGCCAGTATATACTCAACCACACACAACAATTTGCTGTAGTTGCCCTCGAAATAGACAAATTAGGGGGTCTTGAGAAGATTCTAGAGCTTGTACCAGGAATTGAATACATCCATATGGGAAAGCTGGATGATCTGGAGATGGAATTGGGAGTGCAAGTAATTCATACCCTTATTGAGGATTTATGGGATTTTGAGAAATACCATAATCCGGATATAGTTCTAATTACTGACAAAAGAAATTAAGCAAATTACCAATACATAATTATAGAAGCTCCTAAAAACATTTTCTGATATTGGAACCATTTTTTACTATTTTATGAAAATTTTTTCTGATAATATTTACTAACAATTTACTTCTCCATTGTTTAGCTCAGAAATTTATCGTATTATTATTCAATGGATTAGAGCAGAAGTATAGAAAGATACTCATTTCTCAGATACAGATTCAAGCATCTCGAACAGAAAATTACATAAATGGTTTAGAATCGATATCTGGAAAACTAATGCAACGCCATACCCTTACAATATCGGACGCAGAAGGCTGTTTAATAGACCTTCATATTTGCACACATGCAAGTCTAGCA
This sequence comes from Xanthocytophaga agilis, assembly GCF_030068605.1. Taxonomy (NCBI): domain Bacteria; kingdom Pseudomonadati; phylum Bacteroidota; class Cytophagia; order Cytophagales; family Rhodocytophagaceae; genus Xanthocytophaga; species Xanthocytophaga agilis. Next base: position 168,885 of record NZ_JASJOU010000006.1, on the reverse strand, counting down.
GCCACAGATGGATTCTGGGTTACTGATGTCAATTACGTTCTGTTGGGCAGTGAAAGATGGGCAGAATGGAATGAACTCTACGGCCATAATGACAAGCAAACAAATTTCCTCTCCAAAGTAAAAAGAGTGAGCACAACTGAGGTGCTTACTTAATCTTGCCAATAGATCTTAATGGTACCTTAAAGGAATTACGCTCCGCTTTAAACCGCATTTTTTCCGCAAAAAACTGCATATAGTAAGATTTGTTTATTTTATGACTAGGAGTAAGATTTAGCAAAACTGTACATTTGATTAAAAACTACAGCTATGCCTAAGATCCTTACCATTCCACTTCGTCCACACGTCAAGGATTTTCTTATCAAAACATTAGGACCAGAACCAGTACGCATTCACCAAGCCTCTGATATTGGTAGACTTATGCGCCTTGTGGTTCACCAGGAACCCTTTCGCTAGGTGAAGCCACGGCTAGTACAGCAACCTGAAAAATCCAGTCTGAAAGTGCAACTCCCGCAGGATCTGAAACATTATACCATCTCTGATCAGAAGCTAAAAGAATTGGGAGATTATCTGAAGAAATATATGCAGACAGCTTTCATTCATTATATGATCGGCCAGGTGACTGCGGGTCAGAGTGATTGGTCAGCAGTAAGACGGTTCTATAATCAATATGAGTTCAATCCAGATCACTATGATATGGATACACTCAGAAAAGTATGGAGAGATTACAAAGATCGGATTGCCCGAATCAATGACACCAATTTTACAGACTGGCAGATGGCTGGTTAATAAAATCGTTTCAGGACAACTTTGAATGAATCCGGAATAGATACATTGTAAAAATCAAAATCGTCTTTTGACACAAGTAATGTGTTTTTATCGGGATGTTTGGATGAATATACTATTGGTAGGCTCTTATTCACTAAATCTTTTTCATCACCTTTAATGCCTCCAATGGCGGTATATCCTGCATATCTATACCCATTGACAGTATAGGTATAGGAAATGCCGTAATTTCTACTTTTAATCTGTCTTATCTCTGTAACCTGTCCTACAGTTAAAACACTATTATATTTTATCTCCAATGCATCATATCCTTTCACAAGGAAAACCAGACATAGCGCAATTAGTAAAGCGACTACCACAGCTTTTACAATACGTTTGTTATTCTCTGTATTTTCAGAGTTAGTGTTCATACCTACTACATTTAGAAGACCACAAAATAAGCAAAAATAAACTAATCGAATCTGTCACAGGATTTGCCCTTTTCGTCCTATGTAGACTAGCACCCTTAAAAGGCGTCTGAATAGGACTTTTTGTAGGATCAAAAACCGTCCTACCCAATACCTGTCTGAAATTCTACTTTCGTGCCATCACTCTAAAGTAAGTCTATGGCACGATACAGCATGTCTCTCCTACAAAAAGCGGTAGCATCAAAAAATTACAGATGGTTCGATGACGGTAAACCCTTTCACTTGAATATTATAGGAATCCGCAAGAACAACCCTGTCCCCAACCGATTTGATGACTATATGACGCTGAGTGCCTTTAATGGGAAAGACTGGATTTACTTTGAGTGGAAAGCTACTACTGATCCTGGTTCCTACTGGCTGCTCAATCCTGGTAATGTCAAGGGAACAGCCATCCTGAAACCAGGTCAGTATGTAGACTGCTGGCACTGGCTGCCGATGGATTATGTTTCTTAACTAACGTTTTTTCCTCATTGCCTTCTAGAGTACCATCCTTCATATTTATATAATAGGTGAAGGCTTCCTCCATCGTAAACTTTTCAAGATCGAATCGATTCCGGATTGCATTGGTAGGGGTACCAACCGCTACTCCATCAGCCAGGAGTTGTCTGATTTCTTTTAGTGCGGCGTTGGCATCTTTGGTCCGTTGAGTAAGTATTTTATACTTATTCATTGCAGTGTACTGCTTACGAATAAAGGCTTGTTTGTCGGTATCCCAGATGCGAAAATCAATGTACCATCTTTTTATTATGTCCCAGTTGGAATGGAAAAGTCTAGCCTCGTAATCAGGGTCAAGGTTATTACTCATTGTGTAAAAAACTGTGTATTTTTTTGTATGGATTTGCAAATAACTGATTTTAAATTGATTAAAAAATAAAAAAGGACAACCAGAAGCTGTCCCCTTTTACAATCAAACCATACAAAACTATGATAAAATGTAATTCTTAACCTTAACCGTTATATTGTCATACTACATGAAGTCCTATTTTTTATTTTATATATCCAAAGATATAGCACGCGTTTCAAAAAGTCAAGAAAACATCGACTTATTTTACAAAAAAAAGTCAGATAAGTGCAATTTTTATAAAGTCTAAACTATCTTAATGTAAGAAGATAGTGTTACTATTTTACATCTTAGTGGACAAACTATCGCGAAAACCACTATAAATGAGGCAATTGTCTCAATTACTAATCTTCTGGATAGGGAATAAAAACGAAATTGGTAAATTCCTCATCTACAACGAATAAGCAGCAGTATTCATCCGGATCTTTGTATGCAGCTTTGAAAACATCTTCATCTTCCACAATCTTCCGTTGAACAAACTCATCCAAAAAGGAAGCATAGTAATTCCAGTCTGTACCTACTTCATATTTACGAATCAGCAGTTGCCCAATAGGGAGTTCAATTGTACAAACGGGAAAAATCGGATAGTCAGAAAACCCTCGTTTACGAATAGCATACGAAGCCTCTTTAACGGCATCTGCTACTAATACAAAGTCTTTACTGATGGTTCCCAAATAACGACCATTCAGTTCAGGATCATTAGCACTATTATCAATCATACTTGGTTGTGTAGTTTTTATTTAGTTACTCACAGGTCTTTTCTCCAGCCATGCTACATTTTCTACATGGTATGTATGCGGAAACATATCTACAGGCTGAACAGCCATTACAACATATTTCTCATCCAGTAGAGCCAGATCCCGAGCTTGCGTAGCAGGATTGCAACTTACATAGACAATACGTTGTGGAGCTACTTTCAGCAGCATTTCGACTACCTTGGCATCCATACCAGCTCGCGGAGGATCAGTAATGACTACATCCGGATATCCATTCGCTTGCAGAAAGTCTTCCGTCAGCAAATCCTTCATATCGCCAGCAAAAAATGCGGTATTGGAGATGCCATTCACTTCCGAATTGATTTTAGCATCTTCAATGGCCATAGACACATACTCTAATCCAACCACTTTTTTTGCCTGACGAGCTACAAAGTTGGCAATCGTACCTGTACCTGTGTACAAATCATATACCAATTCATTCCCTTTAAGATCAGCATAACTTCTTGCTATTTTATATAATTCTAGCGCCTGTTCTGCATTCGTTTGATAAAAGGATTTAGGCCCGACTCTAAATTCCAGATCCTCCATCTTCTCTGTGATGTAGGGTTTGCCATGGTAGGTCACAACTTCCAGATCATGAAATGTCTCATTTCCTTTGGCATTGATCACATATTGTAGTGAGGTGATAGCAGGAAATGTATCTCTCAGAAAATTAAGTAAAGCATAAAGCTTTGGTTCATCTTTGGAAAACACTTGTACAATTACCATTAATTCACCAGTGGTGGTAGTACGGATAATTAAGTTCCGCAAAAAACCTTCTTGCTTTACCAAATCAAAGAAAGGATAGTTATTCTGACGAGCAAATTCTCTTACTGCCAAACGGATCTTATTAGAAGGGTCAGGCTGTAGATAACAAGTTTCTATATCCAGTATTTTATCGAATCGTTTGGGAATGTGAAAACCCAACGCTGTTCGATCTGTTATTTCTCCTTTCTGCATATCCTCATCTGTCAGCCATCGGTTAGATGAGAAGGTATATTCAAGTTTATTGCGGTAATAGGTAGTTGCTTTGGAAGGAAGAATGGGTTGTATTTCAGGCAAGTGAATCTTTCCAATCCGCTCAAGATTGTCAGTTACCTGATCCTGCTTTTGCGCAAGTTGTGTTGTATAGGGAATATGTTGCCATTTACATCCTCCACAAACTCCAAAATGCTGGCAAAATGGAGTAGTTCTTTGAGACGAGGCTTCATGGATTTTTATTACCTGTGCTTCCCAAAAATTTTTCTTTTGCTTGAATACACGCAAGTCTACAACATCACCTGGAGCCACTATGCCTTCAATAAATACCACAATCTCTCCATAACGGGCCAGACATTTTCCTTCTGCAGCAAAATCGCTGACAGTAATTTTCTCCAGAATGGGATAACTTTTATTCTTTTTTCGCATACGAGTGCAAAATTACGGAAATGTCTCCGAAAAACAGTATTTACCAATGATTAGAAAACAGAATGTATTTAATAGTTGGATGAATACATGAAAAGTCTAAACAGAGGCATATATAAAACCTGCATTTTTATGTCTTGGCCAAATTATTTATCTTTCATACACAGGAACTTATGTATAAGTAAAAATCGTTCTTCAAAAGGCCTTTTCCTAAGACTTTTCACTTTGAGAAGAGGTTTTTAGCAGCATGTTTTTCAAAATCACTATTGAAAACCGGATTAATTTATGTCTTTTCAGATAACATCAGAATACCAACCAACAGGCGATCAGCCTAAAGCTATAGAACAATTGACAGAAGGAGTATTAACAGGAGAACCTTCTCAAACATTACTAGGTGTAACAGGTTCTGGTAAGACATTTACTATTGCCAATGTTATCCAGAATGTAGAGAAACCCACTCTGGTATTAAGTCATAACAAAACTCTGGCAGCTCAGCTGTATGGAGAGTTTAAACAGTTTTTTCCCAACAATGCGGTTGAATACTTTATTTCCTATTACGATTATTACCAACCAGAGGCCTATATGGCCACTACAGATACCTATATTGAAAAGGATCTGATGATTAATGAGGAAATAGAGAAACTACGGCTTTCGGCTACCTCAGCTCTTATGAGTGGGCGAAGAGATGTGATTGTAGTGGCGTCTGTATCCTGTATTTATGGTATGGGTAATCCGGAAGAATATGAGAAGAGTATTTTACAGTTGCAAAGAGGACAGACACTGGCTCGTAACCGACTTTTATTTTCATTGGTCGATATTTTATATAGCCGAACAGAAGCAGAATTTACACGTGGTACATTTCGGGTTAAGGGAGACACTGTAGATGTGTTCCCTGCTTATGCGGATTATGGTTACCGGATTATCTTTTTTGGAGACGAGATAGAAGCACTGCAACGTATAGATCCTCAATCAGGCCGGAAGCTTTCTGACCAACCAGCTATTTCTATTTTTCCAGCGAACCTATTCGTAACAGGACGTGATACATTAAATAGCGCCATCCAGCATATTCAAAGTGACCTGGTAGCACAGATACGTTATTTTGAAGAAGAAGACAAGTACCAGGAAGCACAGCGTATTAAAGAAAGAACTGAATTTGATATGGAAATGATGCGTGAACTCGGTTACTGTTCAGGTATCGAGAACTATTCGCGCTATTTTGATGGTCGGATTCCAGGTGCAAGACCCTTCTGCTTGCTGGATTATTTTCCAGATGACTTTTTATTGGTGGTGGATGAAAGCCACGTCACCTTACCTCAGATCAGGGCTATGTGGGGCGGTGACCGATCCCGTAAAACAGCACTGGTAGAGTTTGGATTTCGACTCCCTTCTGCATTGGATAACAGACCTCTTACCTTCAATGAATTTGAGGAGTTAACCAATCAGATTATTTATGTTTCGGCAACTCCTGGAGATTATGAACTAAGACGATCTGAAGGCGTTGTGGTTGAACAAATCATTCGTCCTACAGGCTTGTTGGATCCGGAAATAGAAGTTCGTCCAAGTCTGAATCAGGTAGATGATCTGCTGGATGAAGTAGAAGAAAGAGTAAAACTAGAGGAAAGAGTATTAGTCACTACATTGACCAAACGTATGGCAGAGGAGTTGACTAAATACATGGACAAGTTAGGAATCCGATGCCGATATATTCACTCAGAAGTTAAAGCCTTAGATCGGGTGGAGATTCTTCGCGAATTACGTCTGGGTGTATTTGATGTACTGGTAGGTGTAAACCTGTTACGTGAAGGTCTTGACTTGCCAGAGGTAACGTTAGTCGCTATTATGGACGCTGATAAAGAGGGATTCTTGCGAGATGTACGATCTTTGATACAGACAATAGGAAGAGCAGCTCGTAATGACAGAGGCAAAGTAATCATGTACGCAGATAAGATGACACAATCTATGCAGAAAGCTATTGATGAAACCAATAGACGGCGCCTCATTCAGCAGGATTACAATACAGCCAATGGTATTACACCACGCACAGTGAAAAAATCGCGCGAGGCCATTCTTACTCAGACATCTGTAGCCGATGCCCGAAAGGAAGCCAAACAATATTATGTAGAGAGTGAGGAGGTAAGTGTAGCTGCTGATCCGATTGTTTCTTATATGTCACGGGACCAACTGGAAAAATTACTTCAGGAAACTCAGAAAAAGATGGAACGTGCAGCCAAGGATCTGGACTTTGTGGAAGCGGCCCGCTTCCGGGATGAAATGACAGAATTAAAACGTATGCTTAAAGAACGTTGATTTTTGTTGGAAAAGAGTAGAATAAAGTAATATTTTGCCTTTGCTGTGATCTGTTAGTACAGATCACAGCATTTCAACAAATTAATCTTTACTAGGACAGCTTCTTTACATGGGTATTGTAACATTAACCTTAAATCCAGCCATTGATAAAAGTACAAGCATTGATCGGCTGGTACCAGAACATAAACTACGTTGTGAAAATCCTAAGTTTGAAGCGGGTGGTGGTGGAATTAATGTGTCAAAAGCGATACATAAATTAGGAGGGGAGAGCCTGGCTATCTTCCCAGCGGGTGGTCCATCTGGTACTCTTTTGATTGATTTGTTACAGCATGATAAAATTACCTGCAAGGCTATTCCCACAGAACAATGGACTCGAGAAAATTTTATTGTTGTTGATCATTCAACCAATGCACAATATCGATTTGGGATGCCTGGACCTCAACTTTCAGAAATAGAGGCTTTGTCGTGTCTGGAAGCGATAAAGGCTGCCCGGCCAGATTATCTGGTAGCAAGTGGCAGCTTACCTCCTGGATTGCCTGCTGACTTCTATGCCAGAGTAGCAAAGGTAGCAAAAGAAATCGATGCACGTCTGATTCTGGATACCTCTGGAGAGCCACTGAAACTGGCAGCTAATGAGGGCGTATTTTTACTCAAACCTAATTTGGGTGAGCTTAGTAAAATGGTAGGAGTAGAGACGCTGGAAACAGATGATGTAGACGATGCAGCAAAAGAAATAATAAATCGGGGAGATTGCGGAATTGTAGTTGTCTCTATGGGGCCTGCTGGTGCGCTACTAGTCACCAAAGATGGACATGAACATATACCAGCGCCCACTGTTTTGAAGAAAAGTACGGTTGGAGCAGGGGATAGTATGGTTGCAGGTATGACCTGGAGCCTTGCTAATGGCAAGACACCTCAGGAGATGGTCCGTATGGGAGTTGCTTGTGGATCTGCAGCTACTATGAACTCTGGAACTCAGCTATTTAAAGTAGAAGATGTATATAAGCTATATGACTGGATTTGCACATATAGTGCTCGTTATAGTCATCCAAATATCTGAAAAGGTAATTATTGAAAACATGAGACAAAACCTTTTGGCATATAAGCCAGAAGGTTTTTTATTTATAATACTTACTTACTCTTTAAATTTTGCTTCTCGTTATAAAGTAAAGCATTCCACTTTATAACAATATGGTCAATCTACTAAGGAAAAGTTTTATACAACTAAGGAGACATAATAGTATTTTTAAAATAAAAGATTTACATTTACTAATGTAACTATGACTTGTTCTATATTTTCCTACCAATCATGTCAAAGCAGGTGCTTCAGCAACAGGATGGAATACTCTGGAACCAGTTCCGGGCAGGGGAGCTATCTGCTTTTACGGAATTGTATAACACCTATGTACAAACATTGTACAACTATGGCAAACGTTTCACTCCTGACAAGGCATTGATAGAAGATTCTATTCAGGATTTGTTTATTGAATTATGGAATAAGAAAGATCACCTAAGTGACACTGACTCTCCCAAGTACTTCCTGATGAAATCACTTAGAAATAAGATGCTGCGGAAACTGGAGCGAGAACACAAATACATACTCAATAATCTTTCAGAAGATTATGATTTTGAGGTAGAACTTTCTTATGAGTTCTCCCTGGTCACTGAACAAGCTTCTATTGAGCAACGACAACAACTGCAACAAGCTCTCCAACAATTAACCAAACGTCAGCGAGAAGTAATTTTTCTTAAATTTTATGAAAATCTCTCCTATGAAGAGATTGCATCCCTTATGGCTATTGAATTGCGTTCTGTATATAATCTGGTCTCAAAAGCTATTGATGTTATCAAGCGTTATATAAGCCGATTGTTTTTGATACTTATATTTTTAATTTTTTCTCCCTCCTTTGAATAACCTCCTCTTATTACTCTACTCCTGTCTTTTCAAATGAAAAGCATGCATCCTTTTAAGAAACCAGATTAACTGACAAGGTATTTGGGTTGGGGAAAAACTATTGGATAATTTTTTGAAAAATTTTTCAAAAAAAATGATGAAGTTTTAGTATCCCATGTATTATGTGTATATAAGACAATTATTTTTATCAATAATCCTCTTCTCTTTATATGGATTATCTACACTATACAGCTCTGGATTTTGCACTGGATGAACATTTTCAGAAATGGATTCTATGTCCTGATGAAGAAACCGATTCATTCTGGGATACATGGCAACTCCAACACCCAGAAAAAAGAAATGAATTAGAAGAAGCTCGCCAGACTATACATGCTCTTCAATTCAAGACTGATCTTTTGTTAGAGGAACAACGGCACCGTATGCTTCAAAACATACTGAGTAGTATACAAAAGAAGGAGTTGATACTTCCTATCGTTAAAGAAGAAAAAAAACTAACCTGGTATACCAACTGGAAACACATTGCAGCTGGCCTGCTTATAGGAACATTTGCAGTTTCTTCTATTTCCTACTGGTATTTAAACCAACAGGTATCCTATGCTACAAAGTATGGAGAGATACGAAGAATTACACTTCCTGATCAAACGAAGGTTACACTCAATGCACATTCAACGCTGCATTTTGAACGCAACTGGCAATCTGACAAACCTCGTGAAGTATGGTTAGAAGGAGAAGCTTTTTTTGAAGTTACCAAAAAAACGCCTCATGATCCGGCAGCCAGATTTCAGGTGCACACAGATGATCTTACTGTAGAGGTAATGGGAACAAAGTTTAATGTTAATCAACATGAACACCAGACAGCTGTCAGCCTTAATGAAGGGAAGATCCAACTCAAACTAGAAACAGCTAAACCGTCAAAGGATATTCTTATGGTTCCTGGTGAGATGGTAAAGTTCTCAGAAACCAATCAAAAGATAGAAAAGATTACTATTCAGGCAGAGAATCAAAGTTCCTGGACAAAAAATTTTTGGGTATTAACAAATACTTCACTAGCAGAAATAGCTAAACGTATTGAGACAACATACGGATATGAAGTCTCTATTACCAATGAACAACTCTTATCTGAAAGTATAACTGGCGTATTACCAACACGCAATATTAAAAATCTTCTTGATGTATTATCCACTACATACAATGTTAAAATCCAGATTACCAACAATCGGATAACCATCTCGAAATAGTTCCCCTACTTTTTAAAACAAATGTGTTCCATGAAAAACAACCGCTACCATCTTTTCCTTGGCACAGTACTCCTATCCGGATCTGTGTACTTATCAGGATTTGCACAGAGCCTGGCTGCTGTCCAGATTCCGAGACCAACCTTAGAAAAATCTGAACCTGCAGCCCAGTCTTTGATACAAGTTCTGGGAGAATTGGAAAACAAGTATGACGTCCATTTTACGTACAAGAATACTGTACTAGAAAACAAGACGGTCAAGGCTTTTTCTTCTTCCTCACAGGAGCTAGGTAAAATTCTGGATGAACTACTAACCCCTCAAGGTTTGAAGTACAAACGGATTGACAACATCTATGTGATTTATGCTCCGGAAGAAAAAGTTAATTTCAAGTTGATTAAGCATATTTCCAGAGAGTCAGAGCACGACAATGCAGTAGCATCCAACCAAATTAATGCTATTGCATTACCAAAGGCGGAAAGATTGCAAAATCTCCTAAACGCACAGGAAATCACAGTAAGTGGTAAAGTTTCCGGCGAGGGTGGTGATGCAATGCCAGGAGTAAGCGTATCCATTAAAGGAACTACCAAAGGGACTACAACCAATGGAGAGGGACGTTATACTTTAGGTGGTGTACCTGAAAACGGAGTATTGGTATTCTCATCCATTGGGTATACAACAGAAGAAATACAGGTAAGCAATCGAACAATCATAGATGTACAACTGAATCCTGATTTACAAGCTCTGAGTGAAGTGGTTGTAGTAGGCTATGGAACACAGAAGAAAACATCTGTAACAGGTGCAATATCAAGTGTATCTTCCAAGGAGATTGCGGCATTACCTGTGCCTAGCGTAGAACAAGCCATTCAAGGACGGGTTGCAGGTGCCATTGTAACAAACAATGGCGCACCAGGCGAAGCGCCTCTGGTACGTATTCGAGGTATTAGTTCTATCAACTATGCCTCTAATCCTCTCTATGTAGTAGATGGCATTGTTAATGTTGGAGACTTCTCTAACTTCGATTCAAAAGATATAGAGTCAGTAGAAGTACTCAAAGATGCAAACTCTGCTGCTATCTATGGATCACGAGCAGCGGCTGGAGTTGTATTAATTACTACTAAAAAAGGTACAAGAGACGGTAGTATCCATGTAAAATTAGATTCTTATATAGGTGTCCAAAAGGCATGGAACAAACTTGATCTTCTAAATCGAGATCAGTATCTTCAATATGGTACAGCGCTCCGAAACAATGCAGGAGCAGCGCTTCCGCCTCGCTTCTCGACTATGAACGATCCTATTTATGAGGGTTCCTCTCAGACATTTGCTCAAACAGATACAGATTGGCAGGATGCATTATTTCAATCTGCTCCTATTACACACAATAATATATCTGTATCTGGAGGAAATGAAAAATCAAGGTTTTATTCTTCTGTGGGTTATTTCAGTCAGTCAGGTATCATGAAAGGGACAGGATATGATCGGTATAACTTCCGCATGAACTCTGACCATCAATTATTAAAAGGTGTAACACTTGGTCAAACATTGTTAGTTTCTTATGGGTATCAGCGTAGAGAGCAAAATGCTGGTGGCCGTTCACAGATTCAGAATATGATTCGTATGACACCTTATATTCCTTTATACAATCCAAACAATATTGGTGGTTATGGTGGTACGACTGGTGCTGATGGCTCTGATCCTCAAAACCCTGTTCGAGCTGCATTACAGGATCTGGATCAAACCTCAAATGTGAGAGTTCTAGGTTCACTATTCCTAGATGTATCGCTTACTTCCTGGCTAAAATACCGCTTCAATGTAGGTGTGAACTATCAGACTTCCCGAGAGTACATTTATCAACCTATTTATTCGGAAGGCTTCAACAGTCGCAACCCCGCTGTATTACGGGAAATTCGTTCCAATAGCTTTTCTCCAGTGTATACCAATCAACTGACATTTGATAAAACATTTGGAAAGCATACCATTAATGCTCTGGCAGTTGTCGAATACCAGTCTTTGAAATCTACAGCCATAGATGCACAGGGAACAACCACATCCAATGAACTTAAGGAATTGAATGGATTAGATAACAGAACATTTACTGGTACACGTAATGATTGGGTGGTTTACTCCTATATTGGACGTCTGAATTATGAATATGCAAACAAATACCTAGTAAGTGCTTCCATTCGCCGTGATGGCGCATCTCATTTTGCTCCGGGAAAAAAATTCGGCAATTTCCCTTCAATTGGCATAGGTTGGAGAATCAGTGAAGAAAACTTTATGAAGAATATTCCATTTATCTCAGAATTAAAGTTGAGAGGTAGTTATGGATCTTTAGGGTATATTCCAGCCAACTATTTATGGCAGGCAACCGTTACAGCTAATACTTCAGTAGGAGTTGGTGGATCCCCTGTGCTAGGAGCCTATTATGACAAGTTAGGTAACAGAGAGCTGGAATGGGAAATAACTAAAATGAGCAATGTTGGTCTGGATGCAGGATTTTTGAATAATAGAGTTAACTTCTCTCTTGAGTATTATGTAAGAAATACGGACAATCTGATCCTGGAAGTTTCGCCTGCCGTATCTGCCGGGTACTCAAATCCAACTATTGCCAATATTGGAAAGATGAAGAACTGGGGCTATGAGTTTCAGGGCAGTTACAACCAGACATCGGGAGCTTTTCAATGGAGTATTGGAGCTAATATAGGTGTTGCCAAAAATGAGGTAAAACAACTGGATTCGCCTACTAGTGTATTAGATAGAGGTGCTCTTCAGGACTATGGTAACACAAGCATTACACGTACAGAAGCTGGGCAACCTGTACAATCTTTCTATGGTTGGCTAGTTGATGGAATCTATCAGAATGAATCTGAAATTATAGGAAATGACAATAAGCCCAGTTCTGCAGTTCAAAACCTACCTCTCAATAACGATGGAACTGTTAACTTGACAGAATACAATAAAGCCGATAACAAGGGGAAATACACTCGTCCTGGAGATATTCGGTTTAAAGATGTGAATGGAGACAATCAGATCACAGATGCCGACCGGGTATACCTGGGTAGCTTCCTCCCTAAATTTACATACGGCCTTAACCTTTCAGCTAACTACAAAGGTTTTGATCTGAGTATGTTCTTCCAGGGAGTGCAAGGAAATAAAATCTATAATGGCACACGTGTATTAACAGAAGGAATGCTTCGATTATTTAACTCAAGCACAACAGTATTGGACGCATGGACTCCAGATAATACAAATACGAACATACCACGTGCTGTAGATGGAGATCCTAATTCCAATAGTCGTACTTCTAATCGGTTTATTGAAGACGGGTCTTATCTACGTTTGAAAAATTTCAGCATCGGATATACCGTCCCCGCAGATGCACTTAAATCCTTCACTAAAGGCTATCTGACCAATGTACGGCTCTATGTATCTTCTCAGAACCTATTCACCATAACAAAATACAAAGGATATGATCCAGAAGTAGGTTCTCGACTTAGTGTAAATAATGGAAGCTTGGTACAAGGTATTGATTATGGACAGTTCCCTCAAGCCCGAACTCTTATTATTGGCTTACAAGCAGGGTTTTGAAGCTCTTTGCATGCATAATTTATAGTATTCTAAAAGACACTATCGTATGAAAAATACATTAAAAAAATTTGGCTTAGTTGTGATAATGCTGTTAGGGGCATGTAGCGAAGATTCCCTTGATAAAGTCAACCCCAATGGTGGGACTCCACAATCCTATTATTCCAATGCAGATGAACTTACCAAAGGAGTAAATGCGATCTATGCTATGGTACAAAGTCCTCGACTTACAGGTCGTGAATGGTTCTTCTTACACGATTTACGATCTGATGATGTAGCTTCAGGAGGAGGACAACTCGAAGGAGCTAGGAATCAGGTTTTAACAGGTTCACTCCAAACCAGTAATGGTGTAATGACGGATGTTTGGAAGGGATATTATCGTACTATTCATCGGGCTAATGCGGTAATTGTAGGCTCAGAAAACACACAAAACATTACAGACGAATTAAAAAATAGGCTACTAGCTGAAGCAAGATTTCTAAGAGCATGGTCTTATTCTGAACTGGTTGCTTTTTGGGGAGCAGTTCCTGTATATAAGAAACCAACTGAAACACTTGCAGAATCTGCTCCACGTTCAAACGTAGATGAAGTATATCAGTTTATTATTGATGAGTTAACAGCTATTCAAGCAGATCTCCCTCTTTCCTATGGCTCAGACGACAAGGGCCGGATTACCAAGGGAGCTGTGCAAGCTCTTTTAGGTAGAGTCTATATGACCATAGGAGATTATTCTTCCGCCAAAACAGAGCTTGAAAAAGTAAAAGATTCTAAAGTTTATTCTCTGGTTAGCAATTATTCTGATAACTTTAAAGAAGAGACTGGATTTAACAGCGAATCTATTTTTGAGATCAGTTTCCAAAATAGTTCTTTTAACTGGGATTATGATGGAAATAATTTGGGAACAGAAGGAAATAGTCGTACACAGGAATATTCCGCCATTGGATGGAGAAACCTTATTCCATCAGATGCATTATTAGGTGACTATGAACGTACCGGCAAGGGAGACGCCAAAAATGATCCTCGCTTTAGTGACACATTTTATCGGATAGGAGATAAATTCAACAACGATGCAAGCACCTTAACAGATGCTCTGGTACAAGGCAATTTGTCAAACTTTGCCGGTGGACAGGAAAAGATTAGTTGGAAAAAGTACACTAGCATGTATAAAAATGACCTTACTTTCTATACTGGTGCCATGAATATGCGTATCATCCGGTATGCAGAAGTATTATTGATGTTGGCAGAATGTGAAAACGAAGTAGGTACTCCTGCTAATGCGATTGCGTATTTGAATCAGGTACGTAGCAGGCCCAGTGTAAGTATGCCTGCATATCCAACTACCAATTATCCTGTAAACAGCAAAGCTGAAATTTTTCGTGCTATTCAGCATGAGAAACGGGTAGAACTGGCAGGGGAGCAAATCCGGAATAGAGATATTCTACGTTGGAGAAAACAAGGGAAACTCACTTCTGAACCTATTAGCTACTTCCAAGCCAATAAATATGAGTTGCTACCTATTCCGCAGGAAGAGTTTTCAACCAATGCCAGTCTGAAACCAACAGATCAGAATCCGGGCTATTAATACAGAAATTATTTTTACTGTTCAGGCCCCTTCATTGTATGAATGATGGGGCCTTTTTGTTGATTCTAACCACTACTCTTATGAATATAATCCGAATCTGTGTTTGGATACTGTGTTTGGGAGGATTACTGGGATGTAATTCTCCCAAAAAAGAACCTCTCTTTACACTACTTACATCTGATCATACAGGTATCACGTTCAATAATCAGATAATGGAAAGTGATACATTTAATGCACTGCGGTTTGAATATATTTACAATGGTGGTGGAGTAGGAGTAGGGGATATAAACAATGATGGGCTTCAGGATATATTTTTTGCAGGTAATATGGTTTCCAGCAAACTGTATCTTAACAAAGGAGATCTTCATTTTGAAGATATTACTGCAAAAGCGCGTGTCAGTACTAACTATTGGTGTACGGGTGTAGCTATGATTGATTTGAATCAGGATGGCTTATTAGACATCTATGTTTCCACTATACACCCAGATAAAGATAAAAAAGTACCAAACCTATTTTACCTTAATAAAGGCATTGACGCACAAGGCAATGTCACCTTCGATGAAGTTGCCAGTCAAATAGGTCTGGCAGATAGCAGTTATTCTACTCAGGCAGCCTTTCTGGATTATGACCGAGATGGCGATCTGGATATGTATTTACTTACAAATTCTTCACATGAAAATTACGATCGAAACCAGGCTGTAGGACAACACACAGATGGTACAGGGAAAAGTGTAGACAAGTTCTTTCGCAATGAAGGTAGTGGAGCCAATGGACTACCCAGCTTTAAAGATATTTCCAAAGAAAGTGGTATTCAAACAGAAGGATGGGGATTGGGCATTGTCGTTAATGATATTAATCGAGATGGGTATCCGGATATCTATTGCGCAAACGATTTTCTTTCCAA
Source organism: Xanthocytophaga agilis (assembly GCF_030068605.1). Classification (NCBI taxonomy): domain Bacteria; kingdom Pseudomonadati; phylum Bacteroidota; class Cytophagia; order Cytophagales; family Rhodocytophagaceae; genus Xanthocytophaga; species Xanthocytophaga agilis. The sequence continues at coordinate 153,110 of NZ_JASJOU010000006.1, read as the reverse complement.
TGATCATCTATGGATCAATAACTGTAATGGCACCTTCTCTAATCAGGCAAAGAAAGCATTCAAGCATACAGAACACAACGGAATGGGAATGGATATTGCCGACATAAATAATGATGGGCTTAATGACATAGTTGTGATGGATATGATGCCAGAAGATAATCTTCGTCAAAAAACAATGTTTTCTACAATAGGATATGATCGTTTTTTTCTGAATCGTAGACAAAATTACCAGAACCAGCACATACGAAATGTACTACAGATAAATAATGGGAATGGTACCTTTAGTGATATTGGCTATCTGGCGGGTATATACGCTACTGACTGGAGCTGGAGTAGCCTGCTGGCAGACTTTGATAATGATGGATATCGGGACTTGTTAGTCACAAATGGATATCGGAAAGACATTACAGACCTGGATTTTGTAAGCTATAGTAGGGAAGCCTCTTTGTTTGGAACAGATGAAGCCCGTATAAAAAATGCAATTAAAGCGGTTAAAGGATTAGAGGGTGTCAAAAAGCCTAACTGCATTTTTCATAACAATGGTGATCTAACCTTTACTAATCTTGCCAGCGAGTGGGGAATGGATCAACCTTCTTATTCTAATGGAGCAGCCTATGCAGATTTCGATAATGATGGGGATCTGGATATGGTAATGAATAATATCGATGAGGAAGCTTTTGTATATCGCAACAATGTGGTTCAACTACAAAAAGAAGCTTCTAAATCTAATACAAACCATTTTTTAAGAATACGTCTTCAAGGAGACAAACCCAATACTTCAGGACTAGGAGCCAAGGTATGGGTTTACTACAATGGTAAAACACAATACACAGAACACGAGATTCAAAGAGGTTATAAATCAACCATCGAAGATTATGAGCATTTTGGTATGGGAAAAGCTACAAAAGTTGACTCTTTGGTTGTAATCTGGCAAAATGGCAACAAACAACGTCTAGGTACTCTCTCAACAGACCAGATAATCACTCTGCAAGAAAAAAATGCTCAAAAACAATCCATCAAATCATCGACAACAAAGCCTTTTGTTTTTGAAGAAATCCATTCAATTACATATAAACATCAGGAAACTGACTTTCCTGACTTTAAGTATGGACAAGCTTTATTACCTCATAAACACTCTCAACAAGGTCCCTCTATTGCTGTTGGGGATATTAATGGTGATGACTTAGATGATTTCATCATTGGCGGCTCTGCCAACGATCATGCAACTATTTTTTTGCAAACAACAGATCATCAGTTCAAACAACAGTCTTTGCCTAATAAGACCTCAGAAGATACAGGTATATTACTTTTTGATGCAGACAATGATGGAGACAATGACCTCTATTGTGTAAGTGGTAGCAGCGAATTTGGAAAAGAAACGCATCAGTATCAGGACAGGTTTTATCGTAATAATGGCAAAGGAGTATTTACCCCTGATAGTAATGCTCTACCTAAAACAGAAAGCAGCGGTAGCTGTGTGGTAGCCTGTGACTATGATAAGGATGGAGATTTTGACCTATTTGTAGGAGGAAGGGTTTCACCAACTCAATACCCTATTGCCCCTGTGAGCTATTTATTGCAAAATGATGGAAAAGGCCATTTCTCAAATAATACTCAAGAACTATGTCCGGAACTGGAAAAACCAGGAATGGTTACTTCAGCTCTCTGGACCGACTACGACAATGATGGATGGACTGACCTGATTGTAATAGGTGAGTTTATGCCTATTACATTCTTCCACAATAAACAAGGAAAGCAATTTGAAAAATCTGAACTACCTAATTCCGGAGGTTGGTGGAACAGCATTACAGGAGGTGATTTTGACAACGATGGAGATATAGACTATGTAGCAGGAAACCTGGGTAGGAATTCATTGTTTCAGGCATCAGAAAAATACCCTGTCTGTGTGTATGCCAAAGACTTTGATCAGAATGGTACAATGGACCCTGTACTTTGCAGATATATTGATGACAAAGAATATATCTCTCATCCACGTGAGACATTAACAGATCAGATAGTAAGTTTCCGTAAAACACTAACAAGTTATGCTTTATATGGGAAGTCTACTTTTGCAGAGTTGTTTGATTCAGAAAAACTGAAAGATGCTCTTATTCTTAAAGCTACAACCTTTTCTTCTATTTATCTTGAAAATCAGGGCAAGGGACAGTTTGTTATGCACCCGCTTCCTGTACAGGCACAATTTTCACCTATTTTTGGACTGCTTACTGATGATGTGAACAATGATGGAAATTTGGATATTTTGGCAGTAGGCAATGACTACAGTAGAGAAACACTCTCAGGTTGGATGGATGCAGGAATAGGTCTGTATTTACAGGGAAATGGAAAGGGCAACTTTACTTCAGCAACAATAACAGAAACCGGATTTCAGGTAGATGGAGATGCTAAAGCACTTACCCAAATAGTAGTAAGTACAAACGAAAGATTAGTGATAGCTACACAAAACCAGGATAGTGTAAAGGTATTTGAGCATCCACAAAATAAAGACGCTACATTTTCCTACATACGGTTAAATCTAACAGACACTAAAGCAGAGTTACGATGGGCAAATGGAAAGAAACGTCTTGAAGAGTTTCATTATGGTTCTGGCTATCTCTCACAAACAACACACACGTTAATTGTACCAAATGGTGTCACAGAAGTTTTGATCTTCGATCAGAAAAGTCAAAGCCGCAAAATTGTTGTTCATTCAGAGATTGCTCAACATTCCAGATAAATAAGTTTTATACCTATAAAATGATCGGATTGCTATTAAAATAAAGAGGGAACAAAACTTAAGTAAGCTAGTATGATTGCTTAAGTTTTATTCCCTCTTTATTTACTTTAAACTTTGATTTTTTATAATAAAAATCACCCAAGTACACTCATCAGATACTTGCCGTACCCACTTTTTACAAGAGGTTGTGCAATTTCTTCAAGTTGACTAGCAGAAATAAAACCTTCCCGATAAGCCACCTCTTCAATACAACCAATTTTTAAACCCTGACGCTCCTCTATTACCTGTACAAAAGTACCAGCCTGCATTAGTGAAGTAAATGTTCCTGTATCCAGCCAGGCAGTACCCCGATCCAAAACACCAACATGCAACTTACCCTCTTCAAGGTATTTTCGATTTACATCTGTTATCTCCAGTTCACCTCTTGGACTAGGTTTTAAATTTTTAGCAATTTCCACTACATCATTATCATAAAAATATAAGCCAGGAACCGCATAGTTGGATTTGGGTTTGGCAGGTTTTTCTTCAATAGAAACCGCTTTCATATTTTTATCAAACTCAACAACACCATATCGCTCCGGGTCTGTCACATGGTAGGCAAATACTCTTCCTCCAACTGGGTCATTATGCTGCTTCAATAATTTTCCCAAACCACTTCCATAAAATATATTATCTCCTAAAACGAGGGCAGCCTTATCATTTCCAACAAATTCCTTTCCAATGATAAAAGCTTGGGCTAATCCATCAGGACTAGGCTGAATAGCATAAGAGAAATTGCATCCCAGACGTGATCCATCACCTAAAAGCTTTTGGAACATAGGCATGTCATGGGGAGTAGATATAAACAATATGTCTTTAATGCCTGCAAGCATTAAAGTAGATAATGGATAATAAATCATGGGCTTATCATACACTGGCATTAATTGTTTACTTACTGCCAGTGTAAGTGGATGCAGGCGGGTTCCAGATCCACCCGCAAGTATAATACCTTTCATATAAGCTTATTAAGAGTGAGTATTGAATACTAAATACCTGTCTTGAGATTATTTTATGATGTTGCTGATCAAGCTGTGTAATTATCTCTGAACCACTCGACGGTAATTTTTAAGCCCTGCTCAAACCGAACTTTAGGATCATAACCCAGTAAGCGAGTTGCTTTTGAAATATCTGCAAGACTATCCCGAATATCTCCTGCTCGGTTAGGTGCATGTTCAGCAACAATGACAGGATTAATATGATCTTTCAGAATAGAAAACAATTGATTTAATGAAGTTCGCTCACCAACAGCAATATTATAAACCTGATTAACAGCATCTTCAGAAGCAAAGGCTGCCTTAATATTTGCTTGTACTGCGTTTGCAACAAAGGTGAAATCACGAGTTTGCTCTCCATCACCAAATATTCTAGGCGATACTCCATTTCGTAATGCATCAATCATTAATGGAATTACAGCAGCGTATGCCCCCTGAGGACTTTGTCTTGGGCCAAACACATTGAAATAACGTAATCCGATGATTTGCATGCCATATGTTTTGCCAAATACATCTGCATACAATTCATTCACATATTTAGTTACTGCATAAGGAGAAAGCGGTCTTCCGATTTCATCCTCTATCTTAGGAAGCTTTTTACTATCACCATAGGTTGAGGATGAAGCAGCATAGACAAACCGTTTCACTTTCGCATCTCTGGCAGCAACTAACATATTCAAAAATCCATCAATATTCACAGTGTTAGTTGTGATAGGATCATTTACACTACGTGGCACAGATCCCAGAGCAGCCTGATGCAGTACAATATCAATATTCTGACAAGCGGTCTGACATGTCTCCAGATTACGAATATCACCCTCTATAAATTCAAAGTTTGAATATGACATAAATGTCTCCAAATTTGCCCGATAGCCAGTAGATAAATTGTCCAACACACGAACCTTGCCTGCATTATATTTCAGCAGATACTCAACCAGATTAGATCCAATAAATCCGGCTCCTCCCGTTACTAGAAAATTATAAGAAGATAAATCTTTTGTATGAAAAGGTGTTTCGTACATAAAAAGGTCAGAAGATATATACTGTATAATGTCATATTGCTAATAATAAGACATTATACAAGATTGCCTTTTACAATCAGCAAATTAAAATTATGAATGTTGATATTGTTTAGTGTAATAGTCCTGATAAGCGCCAGAGGTTACATTTTCAAGCCATTCTGTATTGGTTAAATACCAATCTACTGTTTTTTCCAGTCCTTCTTCAAATTGAAGTGAAGGTTTCCACCCCAAATCATTCATTATTTTTTGAGCATCAATAGCATAACGAAGATCATGTCCGGCCCGATCAGTTACAAAAGTGATAAGCTTCTCAGACTCACCTTCAATTCTATTAAGCTTTCTATCCATAATACGACATAACAAACGAACTAGGTCTATATTTGTCCATTCATTAAAACCACCTATGTTGTAGGTTTCGCCAATTTTTCCTTTATGAAAAACTACATCTATAGCAGCAGCATGATCCAGAACATATAACCAATCTCTAACATTTTCCCCCTTTCCATAAATAGGTAGAGGCTTATAGTTTTTGATATTGTTAATACATAAAGGGATTAGCTTTTCAGGAAAATGGTTAGGTCCATAATTATTAGAGCAATTAGATAATACAACAGGCAGTTTGTATGTATTATGGTATGCTCGTACAAAATGGTCAGAAGCTGCTTTGGATGCAGAATAAGGAGATTGGGGATCGTATGATGTCTCTTCTGTAAAGAATTCATCCGGATTATGCAGGGAGCCATATACCTCATCAGTAGATACATGATAAAATAAATGATTATCCAGATCATCCTTCCAAGCTTCCTTCGCAGCATTGAGTAGTTGTACTGTACCAATTACATTTGTATGGACAAATGCCAGTGGGTCTTTAATAGAACGATCTACATGGCTCTCAGCTGCCAGATGAATTACCCCGTCAAAGTTATGTAGTGTAAATAAAACCTTCAGAGCTTCTGCATCCGTAATATCTCCTTTTATAAAAGTGTAGTTTGATGCATTCTCAATATCTTTCAGGTTAGCCAAATTACCAGCATAGGTAAGTTTGTCAAGATTAAAAATATGGTAATCTGAATAACGGTTTACAAATCGTCTTACAACATGCGATCCTATAAAACCTGCTCCTCCAGTGATAAGTATCTTTTTCATAATATCTTGATTCAAAACTTCAGACAGTGTAAACTTCTTTGACCTCTATCAGAAAATTATTGTCTTGTTCTTATTATTTAGATTGTAATTTTTGTTGCCAGTTCCAGGCATCTCGCATAGCTTCCTTCAAGGAAAGTTCTGTGTGCCAGTTTAATACTTCTGAAGATTTATTTACCTCTGCATAAATTTTTTCTATATCACCAGGTCGGCGTGGACCAATTTTGTATTGTAACTTTATACCAGTAGCCTCTTCAAAAGCATGAATAGCTTCTAATACAGTGCTTCCCTTACCAGTGCCAATATTGAAAACCTCATAATATGAGTCTGAGGTTTCTTTTTCTAATAGTTGTAAGGCTTTCACATGCGCTTTTGCCAAGTCCACAACATGAATAAAATCTCGTACACAGGTACCATCTGAAGTATTATAATCATTACCAAAAACTGTAATAGGAGGGCGTAATCCTGCCGCAGATTGGGTAATGAACGGAACAAGGTTTCCAGGTACTCCTCTTGGTAATTCACCAATTTGAGCAGAAGGATGGGCGCCCACTGGATTAAAATAACGTAAAGATATTGCTTTGAGAGGCTTATGTCCAATAGCTACAGTCTGACGAAGTATTTCTTCACACATCTGCTTTGTTGCTCCATATGGAGACTGAGCAGGTAGGAAAGGCGTTTGTTCTGTAACAGGTAACTTCTCAGGCTGTCCATATACTGTACAGGAAGATGAAAATACCAATTGGCTTGTATTGTATTGCAACATCAGTTCCAATAACACCTGCATAGAGCCAAGGTTATTGTGAAAGTACTCCAACGGTTTTTCTACAGATTCTCCTACAGCTTTATAAGCTGCAAAATGGATAATACCCTGTATTGATTTCTCCTGCTGGAATATTTCTTCCATCTCCAATTTATCATTGCAATCTATTGCATAGATTTTGGGAGCTTTACCAATAATTGTTTCTATACCTTTTAATACACTTCTCTCTGAGTTGGAAAAATTATCGACAATGATTGGCTCATAACCAGATTGGTATAGCTCAACTACAGTATGAGAGCCAATAAAGCCGGCACCTCCAGTTACTAATATCTTACTCATTTAACTGATTATGTGTATGTTAGCAATTTAATATATAAACAAAGTCCTGAAATACCAAAGCATTTTTATTTTACAAGTAACACTAATTATAGGGACCAGTAGATTAACTTCTGAATCTTATTTCGGAAAACACCTTTGATATCTACTAATATACCACTTCCATTACTAAGTGAATGAAAATAAGACTCTTCTAATGTCAGATAGGGCTTGTGATTCACGGCAACTACAATTGCATCATATTGTCCCTGGGGTTTCTCTATCAGCCCAAAACCATATTCATGGGTTAATTCTTCTGAATCAGCATGTGGATCTACTACATCAACCTGTACACTAAAGTTAATAAGTTCACTCACAACATCAGCCACTTTAGAGTTACGTATATCTTCTACGTTTTCTTTGAAGGTTGCCCCCATAACCAGTACCCGTGACTTGGTAATATCTTTGCCCTGTTTAGCCATTAACTGAACAGTTTTTTTCGCCACATAGGCTCCCATGGAGTCATTAATCTGACGTCCACTCAGAATTACTTCCGGAGTATGTCCCAACTCCTTTGATTTATAGGTCAGATAGTAGGGATCTACACCTATACAATGACCACCTACCAAACCTGGACTAAATTTGAGAAAATTCCACTTAGTACCAGCCGCCTCCAGAACCTCATACGTATTGATCTTCATTTTATCAAAGATCATAGAAAGTTCATTCATCAATGCAATATTAAGATCTCTCTGTGTATTTTCAATAATCTTTGCAGCCTCCGCAACTTTAATAGATGACGCTTTATAGACTCCTGCATCCACAACCAACTCATATACTTTTGCAATTATATCTAATGATTCAACATCGCATCCAGAAACCACCTTTGTAATTTTTGAGAGTGTATGTTCTTTATCACCAGGATTGATACGTTCAGGAGAGTATCCAACTTTAAAATCATTTGGAAACTTCAATCCAGACTCTCTTTCTAAAATAGGAATGCAGTCCTCTTCTGTACAGCCGGGATAAACTGTTGACTCATATACAACATAGTCTCCCTGTTCGAGCACTTTTCCAACTGAAACTGAAGCACCTATTAAAGGTTTTAAATCAGGCATTGTATGTGCGTCAATAGGTGTAGGAACGGCCACAATAAAGAATGAAGCCTGCCTCAAAACATCCAGAGAATCAGTAAAGGTAATATCACAACCTGTAAACTCTGATGAATCAAGTTCCCCACTAGGATCAATACCTTGCTGCATTAGCTGAATACGTTTAGCATTGATATCAAATCCAATGACTTTGATTTTTCTGGCAAAGGCCAATGCAATAGGGAGTCCTACATAGCCTAATCCGATGACGGCTAATATTTTTTCCTTGGTAACAAGCTGATTATACACTGACAGAATAACTAGATGAGTATATGTGTGAATAAATTAATGCCTCAAAAATAGTATCTTTTTGGCAACCTGAGTCTTTTTCAAAAAAAAATAGGCAGCTATCAGTATGTTTTTAGTGAATTTTCCACTAATCACATCTGATAACTGCCTACACAAAACAAGATAGGCGTTATTTTTTCTCTTGAGAAACTATTTTTTTAAAATACTCATATGTAATTTTTAATCCTTCTTCGCGTGATACCTTTGGCTCCCATCCCAGGATCTTTTTTGCCAGAGTGATATCTGGCTGGCGCTGCTTAGGATCATCCTGTGGAAGTGGCTTATAAATCAACTTTTGCTGAGTGCCTGTTAATTTGATAATCTCTTCACCAAATTGTTTGATTGTAATCTCAGAAGGATTGCCAATATTAACCGGAGAGGCATAATCACTTAGCAACAACCGATAAATACCTTCAACAAGATCATCTACATAACAGAATGAACGGGTTTGTGAGCCATCACCAAAGCAGGTAAGGTCTTCACCACGTAAAGCTTGGCCAATGAATGCAGGCAATACCCGGCCATCATCCAAACGCATTCTAGGGCCATAGGTATTAAAGATACGTATAATACGGGTTTCTACACCATGATACGTGTGGTAAGCCATAGTGATGGCTTCCTGAAAACGTTTTGCTTCATCGTATACTCCACGAGGGCCTACAGGGTTTACATTTCCCCAGTAATCTTCTTTTTGTGGGTGTACCAGAGGATCTCCATATACTTCGGATGTAGAAGCAACCAGTATACGTGCTCCCTTTGCACGAGCAAGTCCCAGCAGATTATGAGTCCCTAAAGATCCAACTTTTAACGTCTGGATTGGTATCTTCAGATAATCAATAGGACTGGCAGGAGAAGCAAAATGTAAGATATAATCCAACTGTCCTGGAACATGTACAAACTTTGAAACATCATGATGATAGAATTCAAAGTTTGGCAGCTTGAACAGATGTTCAATATTACGCAGATCACCTGTGATCAGGTTATCCATAGCTATTACATGATAGCCTTCTTTAATAAAACGATCACATAAGTGCGACCCTAAGAAACCGGCTCCTCCGGTGATGAGTACTCTTTTCATATAGTTACGTTAGGCATTTCTGATCTCTCAATGAAGATAGAAAACAGTCTTTTATAATTTTATCAGAGATTCCTGAATCAGGAAATAAACTTAGGCTACAACATCTCTGCCTATACTATAGTAAGTATAGCCTAGTTCACGCATTTGATCAAGTTCAAATACATTCCGGCCATCAAAGATCACTTTATTCTTCAATAAACTACTGATTCGCTCAAATTCTGGAGAACGGAATTCTGGCCATTCTGTTACAATAAACAAAGCATCTGCGCCTTCCAATGCTTCATAAGGACTATTTGTATAGATAATCTGATCCCCCAGAATACGTTTAACATTTTCCATAGCCTCTGGATCATATGCACGCACATTAGCACCAGCAGCTACTAATTCTTTAATATTTTCCAACGCAGGTGCTTCGCGTATATCATCTGTATAAGGTTTGAAGGCCAGCCCCCAAACAGCAATAGTTTTACCAGACAAGTCGTGGTTAAAATATTGTTTGATTTTGGGAAGAAGTTTTGTTTTCTGATTTTCATTTACTCCCATGACAGCTTCCAGAATCTTGAAATCATAAGAATATTCTTCGGAAGTCTTATGCAAAGCCTGCACATCTTTTGGAAAACAACTTCCACCGTATCCAATACCTGCAAAAAGGAATCGTTTGCCAATGCGTGAATCTGTCCCAATACCACGACGAATATCATCTACGTTTGCACCAACTTTTTCACATAAATTGGCAATTTCATTCATGAATGTGATCTTGGTAGCCAAAAATGCATTGGCAGCATATTTTGTCATTTCTGCAGAACGTTCATCCATGAAGATGACAGGATTACCCTGACGTACCAGTGGAGCATATAATTTGCTCATTACTTTACGTGCCTTCTCTGAATTTGTACCAATTACCACCCGGTCTGGCTTCATAAAATCTTCTACAGCCACACCTTCACGTAAGAACTCCGGATTGGAAACAACATCAAATTCAACTTTAGCATTTTTAGCAATGCGTGCATGTACCTTTTCAGCTGTTCCTACAGGTACAGTACTTTTATCAACAATTACTGCATAATCTGCCAGTAATGGACCTAAGTCATCAGCTACTTTCAATATATACTTAAGATCTGCTGAACCATCTTCTCCGGGAGGTGTTGGCAAAGCTAAAAAGATAACTTCTGCATCTTTTATGCCTTCGGCCAGATTAGTAGTGAAAAGCAATCGCCCTTCTTTGATGTTACGGTCAAATAACACATCAAGGCCTGGTTCATATATAGTAATGACACCACTTTTCAGCTTTTCAATTTTATTAACATCAATATCAACACAAGTAACACGGTTCCCCGTTTCAGCAAAACAAGTTCCGGTTACAAGACCAACATATCCGGTTCCGACAACAGCAATTTTCATAAAATAAAGGTTTGTGAGGTTTTAACTGATTGATATATAATTTTTCTTTTTAAAATGTGTGATTTTTTCAATTAGGCACCCAAACATGAGTGTTTATACAAATCTGGAATCAAAAGTAAATATTTTGAAGTAATCACAAGTTTAATTTTTCTGGAATTTCTTCTTTCGTTTTGTTAATGTAAGATTTAGTCATACTAAAACTGTACTTATTCGATATTTTTTTGAATATTAGAGACACACATTGCCTGATTGCTTATTTGATTAGATTAGACCAATGTATCACCTTCTCAACAACTATAAATCTAAATGATAGCTATGGTAACAGAGACATTCGAAAACCTGGACTTGATAGCTCAGAGTACACGAGAATTTGCCCTCAGGCATATTGGTCCTTTTGTAAGAGAGTGGGACGAGAAGCAACATTTTCCAGTAGAATTATTTAACCAGTTAGGAGAACTAGGTTTAATGGGAGTACTTGTACCAGATGTATATGGTGGTGCAGGACTCAACTATGTAGCTTATGTAACAGCTATTGTTGAGATAGCCAAGGTAGATGGAGCCATTGGACTTTCCATGGCAGCTCATAACTCTTTGTGTACAAATCATATCTTACAATTTGGAAATGAAGATCAAAAGTATCAGTATATCCCTAAATTAGCTACAGGTCAATGGATAGGAGCATGGGGCCTCACAGAACCAAATACCGGGTCTGATGCTGGTAACATGCGCACTGTAGCTATACAGGATGGGGATTACTGGATATTAAATGGTAGCAAGAACTTTATTACACATGGAAAATCCGGAGATGTGGCAGTTATCATTGCTCGTACAGGTGCACCGAATACACACACAAATGCATCTGCGTTTATTATAGAAAAGAACACACCTGGATTTTTTGCTGGTAAAAAGGAAGACAAACTAGGTATGCGGGCATCTGAAACAACAGAGTTAATATTTCAGGATTGCCGAATACATAAGAGTCAACTCCTAGGTAAAGTAGGCGAAGGCTTTAAACAAGCACTTGCCATTCTGGATGGCGGGCGTATATCCATTGCTGCCTTAAGTATTGGAATAGCTATAGGAGCCTACGAAGCAGCACTTCAATATGCCAAAGAACGTCATCAGTTTGGAAAGCCTATTGCAGATTTTCAGGCTATTCAATTCAAACTGGCAGATATGGCAACACAAATCGAAGCAGCCCGTCTCTTAACTTATCAGGCTGCAGATCTGAAAGATCGAAAGTTACCTGTATCTAAGGCTTCTGCCATGGCTAAGTATTATACGTCAGAAGTTGCTGTAAAAGTTGCGAATGAGGCAGTCCAGATCTTTGGAGGGTATGGATATATCAAAGATTTTCCTGTTGAAAAATACTATCGTGATGCCAAACTTTGTACTATTGGAGAAGGTACCAGTGAGATACAGAAAATGGTAATCGGACGGGAAATTTTACATTAGACTCGCAAACTTTACTGGTTTCCTGACAATAACCATGAAAACCAATCTGTTAATGGAGTATCTGTATGAAATGATACTCCATTAATTTCTTTTACTAATTGAATACCTGCAACATTACAGGTAAAAACTGTATCAGCAGTTAATAAGGTTTCTTTGTAAAATAAGCCTTCCTTTACTTTTTCAAACCTCAAAGCAGCTTCTTTCAGAACATTTTTTCTCATAATACCTGCAATACATCCACTCTCCAAACCAGACGTATACAAAACATTTCCCTTAATCCAGAAAATATTGGAAGCTACACATTCTGCTATATGCCCATATACATCTATCAAAATAACGTCATCTACACCTGCATTTTTACGGGCAATACCTGCCATTACATAAGGTAAAGCGGAACTGGTTTTATAGGGTGACAAAATAGAATGATGTAATCGGATATCCTCATAAAAGATAAGTCTATTCTTTATAGAAATACTAGGACGTGTAAGAGGAAGGGCGGTTAGCAAAAAATCAATTTCATTCGATTCAGGTGTATATAATCCTCCTGGCTTACGCCACACCTGAAGCCGTAATCGGGCATCATGAGGCAATCCGACCAATTCACACAATTGCATGATCTCCCTTTGCAGATAATCTAGAGAAAAGCCCGCAGGTACGTTCATCTGAAGCGTATTCATCCCATCCAAAAGCCTCTCGCAATGGTCTTTTAAAAAAGAAATTCTTTTATTCTGCACAATTATTGTTTCAAACAAACCATCTCCATATCGAAAGGCTCTGTTATCCAAATTGTCAGAGATATTCTCCATCTCTACCACCATAAAATTAAATACTGCCTTCATGGAATCATTTCACCATTTATCATTATTTTTTTCAGACAAAACCTGCATATACGTAATATTGCTCAAGTCCCTACAGAAAAAATCAAACTTTTTTACTGGCAGAGAATGTCCGGAAACGAACACAGGTGTTCAATTATGAACAACCAGCTCGACACAACCAACTGGTAATCAATAAAATAGGATTTTGGCATAAACTTAGGAAAATAGCTTCCGGACACCAAAACTATCATCTTTATGAAATCTCTGAAAACTTTACCTATGAAAACGTTAAAAAAAGCTGCTTTAACTGGCTTACTAGCCTTAAGTATAAGCAGCATACAAGCTCAAAGCCAAGCTCAAAAACAGGTCAACAATGATGACATCTGGTCATTGCGTGAAGCAGTGGATTACGCTATGCAAAATAGCATCACAATTAAGAAAAGTGAACTTCAGGCAAGAACAAGTGAGGTAACATACTTCCAATCTAAAATGGCATTCTTACCGACTATAACAGGTAATGGATCTCTTCAATGGAACTTTGGTCGATATGTTGATCCAACAACCAACCAATTCGTTAATCAGACTACACAAACGGGTAATTATGGTATCTCTGGTAACGTTCTCTTATTTCAGGGTGGGCAACAGATACATGCATACAAACAAAATCAACGATTATATCAGGCAACCCAGGAAGACATTGAACAATCCAAATACAATGTAAGTCTTAATGTGGCATTGTATTATTTACAAGTGTTGCAAAATCAGGAGTTAGTTGCAGCAGCAACCAGCCAGCTTGAAGTAAGTCGTTTACAAGTGGAGCGTACGGATAAACTGGTGAAGGCAGGCTCACTTCCACAAACTAACCTTTTTGACCTGCAAGCTCAATTAGCGAATGATCAACTAAGTTTAACTACTGCCGAAAATAACCTTCGACTAGCAAAGTTAAATCTGATGCAGGCGATGAATCTTCCAGCACAGGATAACTTTGAAGTTGAAAAGATTGAGCTTCCAGATCCAACTATCAATCCATATCCACAAACAGCTGCCAACATTTATGATGAAGCGCTTAGAACTCAACCTAGTATTAAAGCAGCAGACATCCGTGTTGAAAGCAGTAAGTATTCGATTATGTCTGCACGTGGGTATTTATTCCCTCGATTATATTTGTCTGCAGGGTTGAATACATACTACTCAAGTGGTCAATCCAAATATGTTAAAACAGGAGAAGTATATCCTACAATAGGTAATGTTACTGTAGATGGAGTACCTTATACTGTAACTTCTATTCAAAAATCAACAACCTATACTCAGGAAAAATACAGCTTTGGCTCACAAATAAGTGATAACTTAGGTCAATATGTAGGTTTTAGTTTATCTATTCCAATTATCAATGGCTGGCAATATCGGAACAATATTAGCAAGACAATAGTACAACGTAAGTCTTATGAACTTGATGCACAAAGTACCCGTGTAACCCTACGTCAGAACATTGAACAGGCCTACAATGACCTCCGTGCTGCTTCATCTCAATACCAGGCAAACAGAGACCAGGTAGCAGCTCAGGATCTTTCGTTTAAATCAAACGAAGCTCGTTTTAGTGCAGGCCTTGCTAATTCATTAGACTATAATACATCAAAAAACAATCTGGCCAGAGCTCAGGCCAACCTGATCAACTCTAAATATACTTATTATTTCCGTGTGAAAATTCTTGATTTCTATCAGAACAAGCCGCTTACTTTTGAATAAAAAGAGTCAATAACTGATCCTTTACAAAATATATTAAATTGTTTACCATACTTACCTCTTATCTGTACCTCAATGGCAAAGAAGAAAACAAATCGCTTGTTAATTATTCTTGTTTCGGTAGTTGTATTACTTCTGGTGTTTGCTTTTGTTGGCAAAAAAGCCGGATGGATCGGCAAAGAAAAACCAACCGAAGTAGAACTAGCCAAAGCTAAGAAAACCGAAATCATTGAGAAGGTAAGTGCCTCTGGAAAAGTTCAACCAGAAGTAGAGGTAAAGATTAGTCCTGATGTATCAGGTGAGATCATAGAATTACCTGTCAATGAAGGAGACTCTGTAGTAAAAGGACAATTACTGGTTAGAATACGGCCTGATAACTATATTTCAGCGGTTGATCGTGCCCGAGCTACGGTCAATAATAACAAAGCAAGTCTGGCCCAATCAAATGTACAACTTTCACGGGCTAAGGTTCAGCTTGCTCAGGCAGAGATAGAGTACAAGAGAAATAAAGGGCTATTTGAGCAAAATGTTATTTCCAACACCGATTGGGTAACGGCAGAGACAAACTATAAAGCAGCTGTTGAAGATGTAAAAGCAGCAGAAGAACAGATCTCAGCAGCCAGATACCTGGTACAAAGTGCAGAAGCAGGATTACGGGATGCTCAGGAAAACCTTCGTAAAACAACCATCTATGCTCCGGTAAGTGGTACTATCTCTAAACTGGATGTAGAACTGGGCGAACGTGTGGTTGGTACATCTCAAATGGCTGGTACGGAAATGCTACGTATTGCGAACCTGAACAATATGGAAGTGCAGGCAGATGTAAATGAGAATGATATTGTGCGTGTACACTTGGGTGATACCGCTATTATAGAAGTAGACTCCTATACAAGTTTGAAGAAGAAGTTTAAAGGCATTGTAACAGAAATCGCCAATACAGCTAATGGGATGGCATCTTCTACAACACAATCAACTTCAACAGATGCTGTAACAGAGTTTCAGGTAAAGGTGCGGATTCTACAGGAATCATATAAGGAGTTGGTCAGTACAAAAAGTAAGTTATCTCCTTTCCGCCCTGGTATGACTGCCTCAGTTGAGATCCTCACAGCACGCAAATCAGGTGTGTTATCTGTACCATTGGCAGCAGTAACTACACGTACTCCAGATGGTAAGGCAGCTCCTTCTACTGCTTCTAATAATGATAACAATAATAATAACACAGAAACTACACCAAAGCCTGCAGCCACTCAGGAGCTTAAAGAAGTTGTATTTGTAAATAACAATGGTAAAGCAGAACTGAAAGAAGTAAAAACAGGTATCAGTGATTATGATAACATTGAGATTGTTAGTGGCTTAAAGGAAGGGGATGAAGTTGTATCAGGCCCTTATAATGTAATCGCCAAAAAACTGAATGCAAATGATCTGATTGCTACCAAAAAAGAGGAAAAAGATCCTAAAAAGAAATAAAGTAACGATCTAATAAAAAGAGAGCCCACTGTTTGTAAACAGTGGGCTCTCTTTTTATTACAGTACTCTTACAGTTTCTTTAAGATTTTGTTAACATCATCAATCACAATAAAGATCTGCAGTATATTATTCATGTCTGAGTTTTTAGAGCCATCTGTGAGGCGTTTTTGGGGTTGAAACTGATTTACATAACCTGCTTCAAGTCGAAACTGAGGAGTAAATTTGTAACCTAGGCCCACATACAAACGGTTCTGATCAAATATTTTCTCATGAATAACATTGGAGCCAATACCTATCATAATCTCATCGCTAGCAGCCAGGTAGAGAGTTTTTTCTTTCATCTGACGTTGAGTAAGGGGTATGAATACCCTTGTCATATAGCGTAGTCTTCCTTTACGTGTTGTATTATCCCACAGATTAGAATAGTAATCTTTTCCCTGAGAACCATCCGTGAGAAGTCTATTTCCAAAGAAGCGAAACTCATACCGAAAACGTTGTTCAAATATCACACGCCCTAAAGGATAAGAGAATAATACCTGAGTGGTTGTACGTAGTTCTGGTTCAAAGGTCGTTTTGTTATCAGCAGTAGGTCGCCAGGTACCCCACCAGCCAATAGGTGATAATGAAACACGAAAATATTTATTTGCTTGATATGCAATCCATGGACGAAACACCTGCTGATAAGCATGTGTAAACAATCCTGTACGTGTATCAGACACCTGATTATTTACTCTTTGAGACTCCAGATCATCGGAGATGCCTTGTGTGCGGTATTGATAATCTAACTGGAGGCGAACCTTACTGTTGATAGATCCGGAAATAGTGGTTTCACTCCAGAACATCTGGTTTATGTTGTAATGAGCAGATTGTGCCTGGCTAGAAATATTATGAAAACTTAATATAAGTCCTTGTATGAGAAGAAACTTAACAAATACGTAACAGTAACGCATGTAGTTTAATTAAAGCAGAGATGTTTCAATGGAGGTTTTACTCTACAAAAGTAAACTTCAAATATTACCTGGTAATAACTGCAATGTTTTGTTAATGTTAATTTATAAGTACATGTACTTACAAACTCATTGATTCGTTAACAATAAATTAACATTGAGTCCGCAAAAACTTAAAATAAACAGAAATATAATATTACATAACCAAAATCATACTTAATATGAACTGAGTGTTACTGTAGAATTACTGTAATACTATTAAGTAAATTATTATCCAAAGAAGACTTTATTCTCATATAGAGGATTCTCACTCTTTGGGCAGACGTTATTGACATACATTTAGAAAGGTAACTTTTGGCTTAACTTTCTTATCCCACCTGTCTATGTAATATCAGAGAGCAAATAACATTGTAAATCTGCCAGAATATATACTCTTTGCTAGCTATTAAATTGCATTGTATGTTCTGGAAGAAAAAACAAGAACTTAGTTGTCCGGTTACACCTGAAGATAAAGAGTGGATCGAAAACAATCTGGATTGGCTTGATCGCAACTTGGTTGAATTGGCAAACTTTCCAACTATTTTACCAACAAAGGATTTCTTTGACTGGACATTTACAGGTAAACAGGACGATGCCTTCTATGTATTGGCACGTATAGGGGAGTTGTGCAGTGTAAATGTATCACACATCCAACTAGACTTTATCAACGATCAGCTGGATTTTGGCAATGGATTGCTTACAGCTATTGAGAAAGGAGAAAACGGAATAGGCGGTTTGTATTTTGGAGATGAAGATGGTGAGGCCATTACTATAGAAAAGAAGCAACTTGATAACCCAGCTTCTTTAATTGCCGTTATGGCTCATGAGCTTAGTCATCATGTTTTGATAGGCCTACATGATATTGGTTATTCAGACGAAAAAGAGAATGAATATCTCACAGATTTAACAGCCATTGCCTATGGGTTTGGAATATTCCTCAGTAGCAATGCAACAGTTTATGAAGTAAGCTCTTCCCACTGGCGTATTGGAAAACAAGGATATCTGCCACCTCAGGTTATTGCCTATGCCATGGCAGTTATTCATTACTTTAAAGGAGAGATCAAAATCACACCTTCCTGGATAGAGCATCTGGACAAGAAAACAAAAAAATACTTTCTCCAAAGTCTGGATTATGTAAGAGTACATCCTCCAGCACCTACCGGTCATTTAAACTGGTAATACGCTATACACAAGTTATAAAATAAAACAGTATTATATTACTTTGTGTAAGTTATCAAGTATATTTACCAGGTTGTCATTCTTTTTTGCACATTCTTTCCTTTCTGGTTTTCTTATGTTGTATTACAGTTGTAGTCTAACATATGAAGAAAAAGAATCAAATAAACCGGAGAGATTTTTTGAAGGTTAGCACTTTGGCTGGTGGAGGTCTACTAGTATCCATACTATTGCCTCTAGCAATTAAAAACCACACATCGTCTTCTGTATTTTCTCCTCATGCATTCCTTCGCATTGATGAAGATAACTCTATACATATCATTTTATCCAAAGTAGAGATGGGGCAGGGTATATGCACTACCTTATCCATGCTGATTGCTGAGGAACTGGATTGCGATTGGCAGCATATAAAAATTACGCACAGTCCACCTGGTAAAAAAGAAGATTTTCAAAGGCCTCCTGTTGAACAAAGTACAGGAGGATCCAGCTCAACAACTTCCGAATTTGACAGATACAGGCAAGCGGGTGCTACAGCTCGTGTTATGTTGATACAAGCTGCTGCAAAAAAATGGAATGTTCAACCTGCAACCTGTAAAACAGAGAATGGGTATGTCATTTCAGGAACGAAACAGGTGAGTTATGGTCAATTGGCAGAAGACGCATCTAAGCTACCCATACCAACTGTTCAGTTACGTCCATCTAGTGAATGGAAATATATAGGCAAACCCCAAAAACGGCTGGATGCAGCTATCAAAGTAAACGGACAGGCCAAGTTCGGTATGGATATGCAATTTCCAAACTTGCTCACAGCAGTAGTAGCGCATGCGCCTGTTTTTGGAGGAAAGGTCAAATCATTTAATGCAGATGCAGCAAAAGCCATTCAGGGAGTACATGGAGTATTTCGGATTCCTACAGGTATTGCAGTTCTAGCCAGCAATTATTGGACAGCACAAAAAGCAAAAGAGACCCTTAAGATTGAATGGGATCTTGGTCCTAATGAGGAAATTGACAGTACTCAACTAATAGAAAAATATAGACAATTGGCAAAAACAAAAGGGAAAGTTGTTGTTCAGAAAGAAAGTAAAATAGCATTACCAAAAGCCAAGCATACTATTGAGGTAGAATATACATTCCCGTATCTGTCCCATTCCCCTATGGAGCCACTGAATTGTGCAGTGAAGATACAAGACAATCTCTGTGAAATATGGGCAGGAACTCAGTCTCCCTTATTACACCAGCAGGAAGTAGCCACTTTTTTACAATTACCGCCTGAACAGGTTTTGTTCCAGACTCCCTTTATTGGGGGCAGCTTTGGTAGAAGAGGTTCTTTTCAGGGCGACTGGGTAATGGAAGCTGTACAGATAGCTCAAGTAAGTGGTCAGTTTATCAAACTGGTCTGGTCACGGGAAGATGATATTCAGGGTGGTTATTACAGACCCGTTTATTTACATAAGGTACATGTTGAAACAGATGAAGCAGGAAATCCTATTTTCTGGAACCACAGCATTGTAGGTCAATCTCTTTTTGTCAATACACCACTGGAATCATGGATTGCTCCTAAAGGTATTGATTACAGTTCGATAGATGGCGTAAATGGTTCACCATATCTGGAAATAACGGCCAATCATTCCATTGAATTGCATACCACCAAAGTAGGTGTACCTGTGCTTCCCTGGCGTTCGGTTGGTAATACACATACGGCTTTTGTTTTAGAAACTATGATTGACCAACTGGCAGCACGCATCTCCCAAGACCCAGTGGAATATAGACGTATGTTATTAAAAAATTATCCTCGTCATCTAACTGCCCTTAACCTGGCTGCTGAAAAAGCCGGATGGTACATACCTTTACCCAAAGGTATTTTTCGGGGGGTAGCTGTGCATGCAGCTATGGGAAGTTATGTCTGCCAGATAGTGGAACTATCTGTACAAAACCAACAAATCAGGATACATCGGGTTGTATGTGCTATTGACTGCGGATTGGCAGTGAATCCGGACGGAGTATGTGCCCAAATGGAGAGTGGTATTATATATGGCCTCACGGCTGCATTATATGGTGAGATAACACTTGAAAAAGGGAGAGTAAAACAAAGTAATTTCCACGACTACCCAATACTTCGAATGAGTGAAACGCCCAAGATTGAGGTGTATATTGCCAACAGTACAGAAAAGATGGGGGGAGTCGGAGAACCTGGAGTACCACCTATTGCACCTGCGCTTGCCAATGCGATATTTGCAGCAACAGGCAAGCACATTCATACCCTACCCATACAATTATAAGTCTGGTAATTTGTTGAATGAACAAGTTCATTAATTTGGTAATCAACTATTTGCTTTGTAAGTAGTATTCTTATTTCTTTAATACACCATCTTATGTATCCAAGACTGCTAACTACAAAACCTAATGATGCATTCGTTACCGTATCTCATTGTATTACTCATTGTGGGAATCGGTTTGATTGTCGTACTTACAACACGCTACAAAGTACCTGCTTTTTTTGCGTTATTTCTTACCTGTCTGGTTGTTGGACTAGGAGCTAATATGCCATTAGATGAAACTGTTACAGTAATAAAAGATGGGTTTGGGAATATATTAAAATCCTTGGGTTTAATTATTGTGCTGGGTAGTACATTGGGATTAGTATTGGAACATACAGGCAGTACTACTGTAATGGCGACCTTCCTTTTACAAAAGATGGGCAATCGTTTTGCTCCCTTGGCAATGAGCATTACAGGCTTTATAGTGGGTTTGCCTATATTCTGTGATTCTGGTTATATTGTATTAAGCGGTCTCAATCACTCGATGGCAAAACGTGCAGGAGTCCCTATCTCTATAATGTCTGTTTCCTTAGCTACAGGTTTATATTCTGTTCATTGTCTAATACCTCCTCATCCAGGAAGTGCAGCCGCTGCAGCTACTCTTGGAGCTGACTTTGGCAAACTACTCTTAATAGGTATTCCAGTCGCTATTCCATCTATGATAGTTGGTAATTTATGGGCAATCTATTCGGGTAAACAATCAGCCTCTTTCACAGAGGAGATCATTGTAAATAGTGTAAAAGTAAAACCTACCCATCAACCTTCTCTTCTTGTAGCCTGTCTCCCTGTTTTTATCCCTATACTTTTAATTGGTATCAGGCCTTTTTTAAGCACAAAACTCTTAACATCCTATAGCTGGCTAAAGATGTTTTCTTATGTAGGTAATCCAATCATTGCCTTGCTACTTGGGATAGTTCTTGCCTTTATGGCTAAACGAAACTGGCTGAAGAACGAACTGGCTGAATTATTACATAAAGCAACCGAAAAAGCAGGAGAGATACTTGTGATTATTGGAATGGGAGGGGCTTTCGGCGCAATTTTAACTACTACTAAAATAGGAGAACACGTTAGTCAATCAATAGAATTGGACAGCATAGGTCTACTTTTTCCATTTATTCTTACTGCTGTTTTAAAGACTGCTCAGGGCTCGTCTACCGTTGCCATCATTACAGCAGCATCTATTGTCTTGCCACTATTACCTGCACTACATTTAAATAATGAAACAGGCAGATTAGTATGTGTACTTGCTATGGGAAGTGGCTCTATGATGATTTCTCATGCTAATGATGCATATTTCTGGGTAATTGCGAAATTCTCTGGCCTGGATATGCGTACTATGTTACGAAGTTATTCTGTTGCAACTATCCTTATGAGTATCACTACATTTCTGACTGTTTATCTGCTTTCCAAAGTATTATAACTTCAGTATGATACATCAAGCTATACAATCCAAAGAGCTGACAGGACATCAACTCTTTGGATTGTATAGCTTGATGTTCTGGCACTAATTACCAACACCGGATTATTTTTGATAGGCTCTATAATCGGTTAATAAATAGGTAGCTAATGCAATTCCGAAAGAAGCAAGAAAAAAACGACGCGCTTTTCCTTCTTTAAAAGCTCCTGTTATCCAGGGTAGCACTACCAATGCTGGCAAAACCGGAGTTTCTATCTGTTTATGAAGATGAAATGGTATAAGGCGTTTTAACCCCAAGGGATAGTTAGTAAATGAATTAATAACCCCTTGTGTAGCCGCAAAAGTATAACAAAGAGTCCGTGCAGATCCTTTCAAATTAAATATGTTGGGAGCTAATGCCTGCATGGCCACAAAACCATAATCGATAGCCCCATGTATTTTTGGTCCAATAGGTTTAGTATTCATAGTAATAAATGACTGATATATAGTATAACTTACTGATTCAAAATTTATGCTACTTACATAAAGATAATTCCTATAAAATAATCAGACCATATACTTAAAAAAAATAACCAACATTAGAATGCAGAAATCATTAGATGGACATATCTTAACTAAATTCTATAAAACTATATGGCTTCTCGAAATATAAATACATACTTTATTCTGGCAACACTTATTGCTATACTGCCAGTAGTAATTCCTTTTCTCATACAAAATATTGTAGAAACAGATGGAGCACTGTTGATGTTTTTAATGATTTACACCTGGCTTGCAGGAATTTTGTTGATGTTATTAGGAATTAGTGCCATTGCTCTCGCCCGAAAAGAAAAACACACTATATGGGTAGGTCTATCTATTCTGTCAGTAGGACTACTCAGGTCTGCGTATATTGTAAAAGAAGTATTCTTATCAATTTGATTGTGTATTTATAGAACAATTATCATAGCATAATCATCATTTGTAACAATAAATAAGTAGAAACATGAAAGCACTGATTATCGGAGCTACAGGGGCTACAGGAAAAGATCTTGTCAATGTCCTTCTGCAAGATCCTGTCTATACAGAAGTGATAGTATTTGTACGTCGTCCCATCGGAATGACAAATCCCAAATTATCGGAAATCCTCACTGATTTTGATAAACTGGAAGAAGTAGCTGGTTCTATTCAGGGAGATGTGTGGTTTTCTTGCTTGGGAACTACATTGAAAGATGCTGGTTCCAAAGAAAAACAATGGCATATTGATTATACGGTTCCTGCAACATTTGCTGAACTAGCGAAAAAGAACGGCATCCCTAAAGCTGTTTTACTTTCTGCCTACGGTGCTTCTCCATCCAGTAGCGTATTTTATTCTAAAATGAAAGGAGAACTGGAAGAGAAGATTGCCAGCCTTGCCTTTGATCAGTATATTATTTTTAAACCCGGGATGCTACTACGTAAAAACACAGACCGGCCAAGTGAACGTATTACAGCCAATGTTTTACGCTTCATGAATAAATTAGGCATAATTCGAAAATTTCGTCCGCTATCCACCTCCATATTAGCAGAGAAGCTGGCAAAAGCGCCCAAAGTACTACCTTCAGGAAAACATATTATAGAACTGGATAAAATCTTTGGATTTTAATATCTTCTATTGATTGCTCATTCAGTTTGAATCTTCATCTCGAACAATACTTGGTCTGATTAAAATAATCAAATCAATAAAAATACTCATCAAACAAGGCCTTTGTTCAATTTTTGCTATTTTGACCCAGAATATCCTATATCTCTGTTAAAATACTTATTCTCAAGATAAAGCATGATAAAGCATAGTAGGCTTTAGTTAGGTTGATTTTTTAAATTTCATATTGGAGAATAAGTAAAACAGTCTAATAAATTTACGAAATACCGTAAATTATTTTTTCAATACACACAGATAATTATTTAATAATCAAGCAATTGCAATTATGGTCTGGATTTAGCTATTCTATTCGATAGAAAGAAGACACTCTCTAATTATGCAATGTATTCGGGTTGTACCTGTGACAACAAATGACGTCGTTATCAGTCATAATGCTATCAGCCTAGTATTTTTTAGGATTCTGATTTTCTAAGACGTGTTCATATCAATATGAATCAAGTACCCTTAACAAGTATAATTTTTTCTTAACCATTTAACCAATTCATTACCATGAGTACACTAAAATTAAAAGACGGAACAGAACTGTATTACAAAGACTGGGGTACTGGTCAACCTATCGTTTTTCACCACGGCTGGCCATTGTCAAGTGATGACTGGGATGCACAAATGTTCTTCTTTTTCAAACAAGGATTCCGGGTAATTGCACATGATAGAAGAGGTCACGGACGTTCTACTCAAACTACATCCGGGCATGAGATGGACACATATGCTTCAGATGTAGCTCAACTGGTAGAAGCATTGGATTTGAAAAACGCGATACACGTAGGCCATTCAACTGGTGGGGGAGAAGTAATTCGCTATGTGAATAAATATGGCAAAGGTCGGGTTGCCAAAGCTGTTTTAGTCAGTGCTGTAACACCTAGTATGGTAAAAAGTCCTCAAAATCCGGATGGTGTTCCGATGAATGTTTTTGATGATATCCGTTTGCAGACTGCTACCAACAGACAACAATTTTTCAGAGATCTTACACTGCCATTCTATGGATATAATCGTGAAGGAGCAGTAGAAAAAGACGGCATTCGCTTAAACTGGTGGAGACAAGGTATGTCAGGCAGCATCCTGGCTCATTATGAATGTGTAAAAGCTTTCTCTGAGACTGATTTCACAGAAGATCTTAAAAATGTAGATGTTCCTGTTTTAGTATTGCATGGAGAAGATGACCAGATTGTTCCTTACCAAACCACTGCTTTACTAGCTGCCAAGCTACTGAAACATGGTAAGCTAATCACTTATCCAGGTTTCCCTCATGGAATGCCTACAACAGAAGCAGCAACTATAAATGCTGATATTCTGAACTTTATCAAGTCATAAGTAGGAATAGAATAGTTGCTGCATATATTGGATAGCTGATATGTGCAGCAACTTACATAGTCACAGTTATAAAGCAGCAACATAAAACTGGATTTGAGTTTTCTCCATATTTCCTCTTCCTCTTTCATATCTCAACGCTGAGGTAAAAAGCCTCCTGACAGCATAAAAAATAGAGCAATTTAAAAATTGATTGATTTTTAGAAATACCTGCTTGATTTTTTATAACGGCAGGGGTCGTTCTCATACTACTTTTGTATCACAAATAACAACAAAACATACAAAGTAACTATCATGAAAACGAAAGAACAAATCAGAACTCTTGCACAACAAGCTTTTAAAAATCACCTGGAATACCTGTCTTCAGGAAGAATTACTGAATGGGTAGACTTATTTACCAATGATGGTATATTAGAATTTCCTTATGGTCCAGCCGATTTTCCCAAACATGTAGAAGGAAAGCAAGCCTTATATGAGTATATGAAGAACTTCCCTGAACATTTTAAGGTACAATTTGAGAACCTGCATTTTCATGGAACTGAAGATCCTACACTTGTCATTGCAGAGTTTACCAGTAGTGGTCATGCCATTTCTACAGGCAAGCCTTACAATCAGAAGTATATCTCAGTGGTGACAACCAATGAGGATGGAGAAATCGTCAAATATGTAGACTTCTGGAATCCTATGGTAGCACTTGAAGCTATCAATGCCCCACTCGCAAGTTTTGTTGAAGGCAGTCATGCATAATGCCTGTTTTATGCAAACTGGGTGCAGGTGAATCTATAACCTCCACCCAGTATATTTTTATCCAACAGAATCCCTTCTCTAATAATTACTCATTACCCTTACATGAAATATTTGCGTAATTTTGTCCTTCTGAAAAGAATCTTTTCAAATCAAAATCTGAAGGACAAATTGGCTAAACCAGAAACAATAGAAGAATATTATGCAAATCGTCCATTTTTGTCTGCTGCAGAGGTAGACAGGAATGCCGCCCACTTTAATATCTTTCGTATAGGTGATCCGGATATTGAAGACATACAAGTTCCTTTTGGCCGCAAGGATTATTTCAAGATCTGCATTATTACAGGAAACAACCGTATACACTATGCAGATAAGACGTTTGAAGTATGTGAACACGGACTGTTATTTGCCAATCCACAAATCCCTTATAACTGGGAACCTCTTACGCCAAACCAACAAGGATTTAGTTGTATTTTTAATGAAGCTTTTTTTGAACGCTTTGGCAGAATAAAGGAATATCCGGTTTTCAAACCAGGAGGATTTCCTGTATATGAACTGACCACAGAAGAACTTTCAACTATTAAGGCCATTTTTGAGCAAATACTAAATGAGAAAAATGGTCAGTTTGAATTTAAGGACGATGCTATCAGAACACTGGTACTCCAATTGATTCATAGTGCCATTAAAATGCGTCCGGCAATCAATACTGTTCCAGAAAAAGTAACCGCAGCCAGCAGGATTACCTCATTGTTTTTAGAACTCCTTGAACGACAATTTCCTCTTGAGAGTGCTTCTTCAGAAATACAACTTCGTTCCGCATCTGATTTTGCAAATCAGATGGCAGTGCATGTCAACCATCTGAATAAGTCCGTAAAGGAAGTTACTGCAAAAACTACTTCCGAGATCATTATGCAGCGATTGTTGCAGGAAGCCAAAATCATGTTGAAGCATACATCCTGGCCTATATCAGATATTGCCTATGCACTTGGCTTTGAAGGTCCTACTCATTTCAGTACGTTCATTAAGCGACAATTACAATTGTCACCTTCTCAGTACCGCAATACATAATTTGGCTTTAGCAAAAAATCTTCTTGTCTCTTCTTAGTATACATTGGCTAAACTTTGCCATGCATTAAAAGCAAGGTAGTTTAGCTGTACTACTATCACCCTGCATCGTAAATACAAAAGGGGTATTTTTCCCGCATCCGCAGGGCATTTTCCCCGTTTCTGGTATCAGTAGTAGAAATCATCCACATCAAGTAGTATTTTTCCGAAGTAGTTTAGTATCAAAGCTTTTCCCTATGAAAACTGCCCCACTACTTGGAGTTATCGGATCTCTATTACTCTTCGTGAGTACCTTTATGCCTATTCTTACAGTTCCCCTTTATGGCAGTATTAATTACTTTCAGAATGGTTTAGGTTATGGAGTAGTTATAGCAGCGATTGCTATGATTGCGTTGATTCTGGCTATACTAAAAGAGAATTTGTTTCAGAGTGCAACGGCACTATCAGCTGTAATCGTGATAGGATACACTTACATAAACTTCCAACATGCCATAGATGCCTTACGAACTGAAATGCAAGTAAGGCTAGTGAGTAACCCTCTTCGTGGCCTGGCAGATGGTATGATTAAGGAAATCCAAATCGAATACGGCTTTGTCGTGATGGTGATTGGAGTTATACTATTATTTGTGGCAGGGATAGTTAGAGATTAAAAGAAATTTATTTCAATTCATACTCCTAAACTCTATAGGTGTTTTGCCAGTTTTTTGCTTGAAGAGTTTATTGAAATATTGAGGATAATCAAAGCCCAGTGCATAGGCTATCTCACCAACAGATTTATTAGTACTTAGCAGACTGTTTTTGGCTTCCTCAATCAGATAAAAATGTATGTGGTCCTGAGTGTTTTTTCCTGTTTCTTTTTTCAATAGATCACTCAGATAACCTGGAGATAAATTTACCTGATCTGCCAGGTATTTTACTGTCGGCAAACCCTTTTCACTTATGCTATTACCCTTAAAGTATTCACTCAAAATCTTTTCGATTTGAACAACTACAATATTATTGGAGTTTTTTCGGGTGATAAACTGTCTTCCATAAAACCGGGAACAATAATTTAAGAGCAATTCTATTGTGGAAACAATAATGGCCTGGCTATGGACATCAATATTTTCCTGTAATTCAGATTCAATTTTTACTACACAATCATATAAAGTCTGTTTTTCCTTTTCGGACAGATGAAGGGACTCTGATATTTCGTAAGAGAAAAAGCTATAATCCTTCATCTTGTCATTCAAAGAAGTAGCCCGAATTAAATCAGGATGAAAATATAATCCCCAACCCATCATAGTTGCAGATACTTCAATATCATCATCCATTTCTATGACTTGGTTAGGAGCCATACAAATCAGATTGCCCTCTTGAAAATCAACAGTTTTACGTCCATACTTTATATTATTTTTGCTATAATTTTTGAACATAACCGCATAAAAATCAGATGAAATTTTCTTCTTATCATGTACATGTTCAGGTAAGTTACTGAGATCTACAACAGCTATCAAAGGATGCTTGAGAGTCTGGTTTAACTCGAATAATTTGAGTAAATCAGAAATGGTTTGTAAATGGAAAAACTGATTCATAAAGTATCGGTACTGATTGTAGATAGATGATATAAATATATTCTCTTTTTTGGTAAAAGTCAGACTACCACAATTTTCAAAGAACCTCTTAGTATAAAATGTAGGGACAGGAGCTATGGATATCTTACTATGTGGCTCCTTTCCCTACATGTAAAAATCAAAATCCAAATTGGGTTTTCACAGCTTCTCTAAAGGCTTTATCATCTAATTGGCTCCTGTTTGAGATCATCACTTTAGCATCCTCTCCAGCTGTGTATCGCAACTGATCAGTTCCATCTGTAGCCGCTTCATAAATTACATTGGCGACCACACTGGCCGATGAAGGGTTTTGAAATAAAATTGCCATTCCTGCCAATGTTTTTTCAACTAAAGATTGATATTCGGTAAGGCTTGCCTCATTGCTAAAGTCAAACGAACGCCCTGAAAAATCAGTAGCAATAGCACCTGGCTCAACGATTTTTACTTTCCCACCAAACTCTTCAACTTCATAACTCAATGATTCAGATATACCTTCTACAGCAAACTTGGTTCCATGATACAAAGCACCAAACGGGAAGCTCATTTTACCACCAATAGACGAGATATTAATGATGACACCACTTTTGTTTTGGCGAAAATGGGGGAGAAGTGCCTTTGTCACATCTAACAGCCCAATTACATTGGTGTTAAACTGACGAATGATTCTTTCCCTTGAAAAAGACTCCAGAGGACCGTATGCACCATAACCTGCATTGTTTAACAATACATCTATTTTGCCAAATTTTCGGACGCCCTCATTAACTGCATTTTCGATAGAATGTATATCCAGCACATCCAGTTTAGTAACCAATATGTTGTCTAACGTTGTCAGTTCTGTTTCGTTTTCAGGAGTGCGTAACGTAGCGATAACATTCCATCCTTTTGACTGAAATAACTTTGCAGTTTCTTTTCCAATACCACTGCTTGCACCCGTAATTAAGATTGTCTTTTTCATTTTTTTGAGGTTTTAATTATGATGTAAAAGTCTTGCAAAAAGGGTAGTGGGATATAATACTAATTCAGGGTAGTTGTATTCTTTTTGCGGATTGTGCCCATTTGGAAGGACAGTTACTTGTCATAATCGCCTATAGGAGAATTTTCAGGCTGCATTTATAAGTTTGTTAAACCTTATTCATTCATTAAAAACTATCTTTACCCAGTAACTTCAGAAGATGACAGCTAAAAAAATAAAATCCATTCCAGTAAACTCTATGGGAACCGACTTCGGTGAAGGAGTTGCGATTGAGAAGATATCTTTCCAGGATTTTGGTACTGTGGAAATTGAAAAAGCGACTCAGTCACACCGTGAGGATAGTCATTCTTTTTTCTTGCTTGAAGAAGGATCTGTTTCCATTGAAATTGATTTTCAAGAGTATACCATTAAATCTCCATCTATTATCTACATGCATCCAAACCAGGTACATCGTATACTGGCATTTGACAATGTAACCGTTAGCAGTTGGTCTATCAGTAATGAAAATCTGAATCCTGTGTACCTAACATTGTTAGAAGACATCACCCCTACAAAACCATTGCTATTAGAGAAAGAAACGTTTTCGGTTATTTCTGAGGCTGTAGCACTTAGCATAAAATTCACTGAACAGAAAAAGAATAAACTCTATCACTCATTACTGAAAGATAGTTGCAATGTATTGGTAGCATTGGTTGCCTCACACTATGTAGAGCAATCTACATCAACAGACAAACTTTCACGGTTTGATAGTGTCACCAAAGCATTTAAGAAGCTATTGGAACGTAATTATACCATAACCAAACGTCCGGCTTCTTATGCTGAAGAACTAAATATATCAACACCCTACCTAAACGAATGTGTCAGGAATACAACAGGCCATTCTGTTTCACATCACATCCAGCAACGGGTAGTGCTGGAAGCAAAGCGCTTGCTTTTTCATTCGGATAAATCAGTAAAAGAAATTGCCACAGAATTAGGCTATGACGACTACCCTTATTTTTCACGGCTATTTACTAAGGTTACCGGGATGACAGCGCTGGCTTTCCGAAACAAAAACCTCGATTAGTCCAATAGCTGCTCTGTATTGCCATTTTTTTCCCTGCTGTACGCTCTTTCTTTGCATTGTCAACTAAAATCATACAGACAATGAACTCATCAAAAGAAAAAAAGGTACTCGTTTCAGGTGCAAGCATAGCCGGACTTTCCACTGCATATTGGCTAAATAAACTGGGTTACTTTGTAACCGTAGTTGAAATTGCCAATGAACCCAGATTGGGTGGTACAGCCGTTGATTTTCGGGGAAAGACAGTTGATCTTGTGAAACGTATGGGGCTTTTCGAACAGTTACAATCACATGCATTGAATCTGGAACGGATAGAATTTAAGAATGCAGAGGATGTAACTGAGAACTCACTTTTGCTGAACAATGAAAAACATCTTAGTAATGAAATCGAAATTGAACGAACCCAGTTAGTGCGTATTTTACTGGATAGTGTACAAAATGATGTTGAGTTTATTTTTAACAACAGCGTTACTTCATTAATCGAAACAGAAGATGATATAAAAGTCACTTTTAAAAGTGGATCACAACAAGCATTTGATTTAGTAATTGGCTGTGATGGCACCCATTCGGGTATACGAAAAATCTGGTTTGGTGACGAAAGAGAATATACACATTTTCTGGAAGCCTACTTCTCTATCTCAATTGTGAATAAATCGCTAATTACTCCAAACACCATGCAATTTTATAATGTGCCGGGTAAGGCGTATATGCTGAATGCATACAAGGATAAAACGGATATTGTTTTTTCCTTCCTTTCAGAAAAAGAGATTCCCTATGACTATCGTAATACAGAGCAACAACGGCAAATAATTCTGCAACAATTTACAGGGCAAGGCTGGAGAACAGCAGAATTGTTGGAAGAGATAGCAAATTCAACGAATTTCTATTTTGACAAATTTTGTCAGATCAAAATGCCATCATGGACAAAAGGTAGAGTAGCACTGGTGGGTGATGCAGCCTATTGTGCTTCGCCTGCTGCGGGCATGGGAGGCTCACTCGCAGTGGAAGGAGCTACAGCACTGGCCGATGCGCTACAAAAACACAACGGAAATTTTGAATTAGCATTTCAGGACTACAATAAAAATTTACGCCCGTTTATTGAAGAAGTCCAGGCAGAAGCAGAATTTAATGTCAGAGAAAACTTTATTCCAAGAACAGAAGAAGCGATTCGCAAAAGAAACAGAGATGGCTTTTAACACATTTTCATTGCCCATACCATTATTGTTTGACCTGGTATGGGCAGTTAGAATTTATTACCTGTCAACTACTCTTTGGGACCATCCTGTCAGCTAAACTCAGCGTGTATGTTAGGTTTGGATAAACAAAATCTAAGCTTCGGTTCTCTTGTCCTCTTAACTTGAAAAATTCAGATTCTTGCTCCTGATTGGCTAGGTCTAGTAAATCACCCGTAGCAAAATAGGGTAAATTGTCATTGAATTGAATATAGGTCTTTGACGTTCGGAATGTAATCCCTAGCCATTTAATATCTGGTACAATTGGTTTTCCGTTTAGTGTTGGTTTTAGTATAATTTTATGTTGAAACTTAATGTTAGTCTCCGAAGAAAACAACACCACTGAATTATGAGTTAATTCAATTTCAGATTCTTCGTTTGTTATTTTGTCTTTGATCAGAAGCCTTCGTATGTTTTGCTCTGATAATTGGTCTGGTTGAGCATAACAGGAAAAAACGCCGATATAGGAGTCAGCAGCTAAATCCAGGCATTGGTCTGAATGATAGTTCATTTTAGCATAGGTACAATCATACACTTCTATTAATGCATTGTTAAAATGCTGTGTAGGTATATTAGGTACATTTTCCTTTATAATAGTATGGTTGATTGCCTCCACTATATTATGGTGAATAGCAGAAAAATTATGTGCAGGTATTGTGTATTTGGTAGTAGTTCTCACTATGGGTATACCCTTCGCTTCCACACGCACCAGATGGTTACCTACTCTGCCTTTTGCTACAGATTCAAATTCAATAGAATGAAATAACTCCTCGAACAGATTTCCGGTTAGAGGAAGTTCTATCTTATAAAATCCAGAATCAATCATTGTCCCTCTATCTGATGTTAATAAATAGGTTTTTCATAGTCCCCGGAGTTCATGCTGAAATGAATCTTCCCATATTCAATTAGTTTCTCTGATACATTCTCCTCATAATACGAATCCTTCAGATTCTGTTGTAATTCCGGGGTCATTTCCTCCAGCTTAATCAGACCTATATTTTCCTTTATATACACCTGGTCATTCATATACAAAGCCTCTGCATTGGAACACCGAACTACATACCCCATACGCGTCGGTATTTGATCAACACCTAAAGTAGAGGGTCTGATCTTGTGGGTATATAATCTATTTGTAGAAAGTGGAATTATAAACACTGAATTTGGATATAACGTAACACTGAATTCTTTTTCCAGTGTATCATCCGAGACTGAGCTTTTTAATTTGAAGTGTAACCTTGTTAACGCACTTGTCTGTTTATAACACAAATCATATCTGTCTGTAGTTGAACGTTTCAGGTGTTCGCTGGTAAGGTTATCATAGAAAGTGCAGAAGGCAATAAGTCCGTCTTTCGGCATATCCTTGGTTTTATCAGAATGTGCTTTAATTTTTGATTTAACCTCCTTTTCGGTATCAATCGTTTTCCTCTTATTTTCATAAATCTGCACTAACACATGGTTCAGTTCAGTTTCCTGCTCAAAAACATACCTGACCAAATCATTTAATAGATTGATAATTTTGTGGTCAGTAGCACGAAAGTTATCAGTAGGCCCGGTCAAATTACTGGAACATCTTAAAAGCCGATAATGCAGGATGGCATTTCCCTCTTTACTTTCTTCTTTTGTGATTTTGGTCAAATAAATTCCTTTTCGTAGAGCCTTAGATTGCTTATTTGACTCGGTTAATTCCTGAAACACATGTTCCGATTTGATCTTACTAAAGTAATCATCGTCTGCAAACAGGTTTCTAAAATAGACACCTGCATTGCTAACGATGATGGGAACCTCACCAAGTGTTATGATCCGGGCATTTTCATTTGTGTGATTTTCGTAATGAACAGATAGTTCTTTGATAATATATAAAGGGGTCTTCTTTTCAGTAAGCTTTTGTATATCACCGCATACATAAAGGCGTATATCGTTTCTTTCGACCAGATCGTCCGAAAAACTGTTTACCACTTTTCCACAAAAGGTATTGATCAAAGACTGAAGCTCAGAAATTGTATCCTGATCATTCTGTAAAACAAGAAGGATATTTTTGTCTTTGGAAATTTTATTTTCGATTTGCGATGTAGCCATTTTTGGTAAAGTTTATATGTCTTTAAAAATGAGGTTCGCACTTTTGTTTGAAGGGATTAGTTTCATTCCTAAAAAGACATTTTAGTGCTTAGTAGCAAAGCAAATAAAAAGGAGTGAGATTTAGTAATGAATCATGTCCATGACATTACATGATACATACCTTCGGGATTCTCTATTCTTTCGTTGGCTTTTGCCAAAAAGAGTCTGCTATGTTTGCTTAACAAATAAGAACAACTTAGTTATCCCATATAAAGTGATATGAAAAAGTCAGACCAATCCATACACAAAATTTGTATTGCTGCTATTGAACGGCATACAATGACCCCTTATAACTTTCAACTGACTGCTTTCTATGAAGACGGGAAATCAGCTAATCTGGAGGCTTTTAGTGAAATTACCTTAACGGAAACAGAATTACCGATATGCTCTACTTATATATCCATTGATCAATGGACTTTGTTAACTACACAAAGAATAATCAGCAAGGAAGGTGTAGTTGTACATGAACATACAATTGAAAGTTTCAAGCAAAAGTTTTCCGGAAACTTTAAAGGGTTAGGAGGGAAAAAAGTAGAGACGGGAAGGCTTGAATTACTAACCGGCGAAATCTGCCCTTATTATATAGAAACGGGTGCGGCGTCTATGGTAATGATTTACGGCATTCAAACCATCCAGCAGATCAATCCAAAATCCCAGATAGACCTAGAGGTAATGGAAAAGAGATATAAGAAAAGAGGATTCCTGGAAGGCTAATTCAGACCTAACCTTTTAGTAAAAAACTTTATGGATTGCCTGGGTACTTACTTTTTGGCTGCTTTGTAATGTTCATAATCCAGATACATTTCCAGGCATTGGGCTCCTTGTTTCATCTTGTTCCCTTGACGTTGTATAACATCACCATCATGGTTATCAACGTCCAGTTCAATTCGATATCTTACAGCTGTTCGATTCGCCAGAAACGTAAGTTGATCTTCCGTTAAAGGGCAGTAAATGATAATATTTCCACTTTTACTGTTTTTAACTTTTGCTACAGTTAAATTCATGACAGCACCATTATCCAGCTTTAAATAAAAGGTAGCCCCCTGATCTATAAAATATAGTCTTCCCAGATCACCAGAAAACAGGTCATTCCGTTGATATTTCAGGTATAAATAGGACCCATTCAGCCCAACAGTAAAATAGTCTGTCCCTGCCTCTATTATTTGTTTGCCAGTAAACTCATCTTTTTCATTTTTAAGATACTCGCATATAACTCCTTTCGGAGGCATCCATTTCTGCAGTGTAGAATCTGGCACTGATTTTTGTTCACCTTTATTTACTTCATCTTGTTGAACTATTGCGAAGGCAGGTAACATTAGAAAAAAAAGTAAAAATTTCATATAGTAATGTACTAATCTTTAACGAAAATTGTACTGTTCCCGAGCTAATTCTATGCCAATTAGTAAAATATGGATGTAACAAAGTTCATTTATTTCAAGTATCTGATTTTATGTTTCTCAGTAGGTAATTTTCTTGCATGGAAGCCTAATTTTATAATCTATTGATTTATATGCTGGCCTTTAAGACAAGACACAAAGGCTATATTTTGCTTTGGAAGGATTTTATGGCAACAAGAATAATAGAGAAATTTACATCAGGACATATTATAGGCAAAAATGTATAATATACACAAATTATCAGACTTTGTACAGGATAAAAGAAAGCAATTAGGTTTAACTCAGGAAGAATTTGCAGAAAGGCAGGTGTTGCTCTTACTGTAATCAGAAAGATTAAGAAAGGAAAACCTGAGTGTGTCAAAGATAAATCAGGTGGTTATATTTTAGACCTAATAAACACAAACCATATGACAAGGATTAATCAGTTAACCATCACATAAAGAAATCCGATAGCTATTACACCAGCAAATGCCATAATAATCCCCATCAACAGATTGGCATATCCAATATCCTTTTTCTGGTAATCATTGGTTTTAAATGCCATTACTACTCCTCTAACTGTAAAAAATAAACCAACACATGCGGAAGGAATCAAACTCATCAAAGAGATTGCAAAAAAGAACATCTTTGTCAAACCAAAGGTATTAGCATCAATCAGATATAGGACAAATAAAACTACAGGTGCCACGTAACTATACATTGCCCATTGATACTGTTTGGTTATTCTCTGTCTTGCAATCTGACTGCTCTTTACCTGATCCATTGTTGGTTATCTACGCTTATATTTGATTTCAATATCCTGAATGTTGAAGCTATGTATATAATGCACTCTTCACTTACTGAAAATGAATAGTCCATCTGCGTTTATATGCACCCTAAAAATACACTTTTGACATAAAAAAACAGGAGATAAACATATATGCTTATCTCCTGTTTTTTTATGTCTCGTGACAAACTGGTATCAGTAGTTAGTGGCGGAGAGAGAGGGATTCGAACCCCCGGAACCTCGCAGTTCAACGGTTTTCAAGACCGCCGCAATCGACCACTCTGCCATCTCTCCACCACAAAAGTACAAACACAATCTATTTCCGGCAAACTTTTCTAAAAAAAAATAATCTCACTACATACATACAACTGGTAATGAGATTATTACAACGAAAAACTTTTTATTATTTACCTACTACAACAGGAAAAGTAACCATTTTACTATTGCAATGCCTGCTTATATATGATCAAAAAAAGTGAATTATGTACTCTGCGCCTTGCGTTCTCTCCGTTTTATTTTAGCATGAATATCTCGTTGCACTTCGTCTATACAAGCATTGATCTCAAAGCCCAGTAGAATGATGAATGACAGCAGGAAGAACCATAACATCAAACCAATAAGAGTTCCGATAGACCCATAGAGGCGGTTATACGAAGCAAAGTTGCTGATGTAATAGGAGAAGAAGTGTGTGACCAGAATACACAAAACAGCAGCTGTAACAGAGCCAGTAGAAAAGAAACGCCAGCGTTTGTGAATGGCAGGCCCCCAATAATAGATAATGGAGATAGCGACAAAGAATAACGCAAAGGTGACACCATATTGCAAGCCGGAAATAAGAAACAGGGATACATCGTCATTGAGCAGTCCCCAGGCATCATGATTGACCAACCATTTTAATACTACGTTCCCGATAATCACTACTACCACAGCCATGACCAATGCAAATACCAGAAGTCCTGTTAGCCCCGTAGCAATCAAACGTGTTTTTAAGAAACTTCGCCGGTCAATAGTTCTATAGGCTCTGTTAAAGGCACCCATCAGAGACATCATACCATTGGTTGCAGCGTAAAAAGCCAGGACAAAACCCAAAGACAGCAATCCGCTGCGTGGACGGCTCACAATATCAATAATAGTGGCAGAAAGCTCTTTGTATACACTGGCAGGTAGCACCTGTCCCATCAATTCCAGGATCTGCGTATCCAGATGTTCTACAGGAATGTAAGGTATGAGTGTAAACAAAAAGATAATAGATGGAAAGACGGATAAGGTAAAGCTAAATGCAACGGCATTTGCACTAGGCCCTAAATCGTCCTTGTCAATCTCTTCTATAAGCTTTTTCAGTACTAACCAGAGAGGAGTTTGTCCATCCCGCAAATGAATCCGTGATAACCTCTGCTTTATTGGGACAAGCTTCCGAAATAAACGTCTTTTATACTTATTCACCTTTTTACAACAACTACCAGATGTAAAACAACAATTATAGATTCTCTATCTTTGACCTCACCCAACTCCCATACTATTTTCTATTGATCGGATCTTAAAAATAGCAGGTTTTCCCAATAAAAGGGAGATAATGTGAGGTATTCGTATAAATTACATAGAAATGTTTACTGAAGATAGGGTCTCAACTTTTGTACCAGATCTGTAGGAGCTTTGGTGATTTTATTTGAGTGTTTGTCTATAAACACCAGTGTAGTTTCTCCGGTATTTAGTAAGGTTCCTTCTTCATTGTAAATCTCATAACTGAATAACATCCGTACAGTGGGCATTGTTTTGATCAGCACTTTTACTGTTAATAAATCATCATACTTGGCAGGTTGATGGTAACGGGAGCTGTGCTCATATACTGGCAGCATTACACCTGAATCTTCCAGCTTTTTATAACTAAAGCCCAGACTACGCAGCGATTCTACTCGGCCTATTTCGTAATAACGGGCATAGTTGCCATAGTAAACATATCCCATCTGGTCAGTATCTGCATAGCAAACGCGTATTCTTTCTTCGTGTATATACATAGTTTTAGGTTAATACGCCCTGTCTGTAATTATTCAGACAGGTTTATATAATGAGTGGGCAAACTAAAAGGTTTTCCAAAGAAAAAGCAAAAGAGAGGAATGTAGCAAAGAAGAGATGCTGATCCATTTTTTGATAGTACAAATAGTTATACACAGCAAACCATTTGACCTGAACAATATGCATAAAAACTTGTACAGTAAATCCCGCTCAAAAAGAATTCTTGTGGTGAATTCAACGCATCGACAAATTTGTAGTGAACTCTAGGCAGATTATTTTTGATCATAAGAGTAGCAATTATTTTCTCATCTTACTACATGCATAGAAGAAACTGTAAATCTCACCTGAGCATAATTCAGTTTAACGCCTCGTTCAGCAGAAATCGACAAAGAAAAAACTATAGAAAGCTATATTCATATTATAAAAAAGAAAAAGCCAGAATACATCATGAACAATAAAATTCTATATTTTCCTTCTTTTATCTAAAAATGATATTACTATCCTTTGTTTTTTTAGTACATTAGCATTTAGAGTTAGTTCATAGGCAGAAATTGGATACAATCGTTTGGGGATTGCTTTTTCCATTGACAGCACATCATTTGGCAATGGGTATTCTGGTTCAAATTTACCACAACGGATCAGGGTTTGCTTAAGGTATGATCAGATAACACGCTTTGAATGGACTTGTTTCCCATTTAAAAGATTTTTGTTTTTGCCCTTTTTCGTTTTTTGATTAAGATATAGACTCATCCTGGGACGAGATACGTGTAATTTATAGTAGAGCTGCAAACACAAAAATTTGCAAAGTAGAGAATTAACTTTCAAAATAACTAATGAAGAAAAGTTAATAATACGCTAACGTCGGGCTCATATCTCCCTTGTCTATAACTCGTTTCTTTGCACGTTATTGCAGTTTTTGCTCCAATCTGTTTTATCCTCTTTGGCGGTAAAGCTGCACCTTATTGTCTAACCATTTTATCTTTCTTAACAGTAGTAGTATGCCTACAATTACTCACGTTTTCAAATTCCGGCTGCAACACATGATCTGTCTATGGCTGCTCGGAGTTATTGTCTGCTGCAGCATGCCTGTTGCATTTGCCCAGAGCCAAAAGACCGTAACGGGTACCGTATTTGATACATCCAAAGAACCCTTACCAGGGGTAGCCATTACCATTAAGGGAAAAACCACTGGTACAGTCACTGATAATTTCGGAAAGTACAGTATCGTAGTTGGCGGGCCTGATGACGTATTATTATTTTCTCTGATTGGAATGATGCCCGAATCGGTAGTGGTGGGTAATCAGACACAAGTTAATATGACCATGACACAGGATGTACGTACCCTCAATGAAATAGTAGTGGTAGGGTATGGTACACAAAAAAAATCTGACGTAACTGGTGCTATCAGTTCTGTAAAAAGTGAAGACTTTAACCGTGGGGTTGTTACCAATCCGGGCCAACTTTTGCAGGGAAAAATTTCAGGTGTTAACATAACAAATTCCAGTGGTGAGCCTGGAGCTGCCCAAAACGTCATTATTCGTGGTATTGGTAGTTTGCGTTCCGGAACACAACCGCTGTATGTGGTCGATGGCTTTTTGATTGACAACGCCTCTCAGGGCTTTGATACCAACCCGCTAAACTTTCTTAACCCCAATGATATCGAAAGCATGGACGTGCTGAAGGATGCCAGTGCTACTGCCGTATACGGAGCCAGAGCGGCCAATGGGGTTGTGGTTATTACTACCAAGAAAGGAAAAGCCGGAAAAACAGAAATGAGCTTTTCAGCCTCAACAGCATGGTCTTCATTGTCCAGAAAAATAGGGGTGTTCAGTGCCGATGAGTTTCGTAAACAAGTAGTAGCTAATAAGGGTAATCTGATCGACGGCAAGGGAAATACCGATTGGCAAGACGAATTGACTCAAACCGGCCTGTCCAAACAAATCGATTTGTCTATCGGTGGTGGGTCTAGTGATAAGTTCTCCTACTATGCATCCGCAGGCTATCAGGATCAGGAGGGAATTCTGAAGAAGAGCAATCTGAAACGGTATTCCGGCAAGCTGAATATGAATCAGAAGGCAATCAATGGCAAGCTGAATATAGACTATAATCTGACAGCGTCTCGTACTGAAAATTTACGTCCAAGTATCACCTCCACCATCACGGATATGATTAGTTTGAATCCTACGATTCCAGCTTATACCGATGGTCAACCTACTTTGTTGCCTACCAATAACCTGAATCCATTGAAAAGGTATGAAATCTACAGTGACAAGGCTGTTAACAACCGTATTCTGGCTAGCATTTCACCTTCTGTAGAAATCGTGAAAGGTCTGGTGTATAAGCTGAACCTTGGTGTTGATTATTCCGGTACTACTCGTGACCAGCAGTACAAACCGTTTCCATCGGTTGTGAATGAGTCTAATGTAGCAAACGGATCATTATCCACTACTATTAGCGCAAATACAAATAAACTTGTAGAGAATACCCTTAACTACAACTGGCGTAAAGACAATCATAACCTTATCTTATTGGCGGGGCACTCCTATCAAAGCTTCCTGGAAGAAATCAGAACATTTACGTACAATGGATTTGTCAATAATAA
Organism: Xanthocytophaga agilis; assembly: GCF_030068605.1. NCBI lineage: Bacteria > Pseudomonadati > Bacteroidota > Cytophagia > Cytophagales > Rhodocytophagaceae > Xanthocytophaga > Xanthocytophaga agilis. Next base: position 112,253 of record NZ_JASJOU010000006.1, on the reverse strand, counting down.
CATCGACCCACAATACCAGGATCAAACCAGTACAACGGGATTTCCTACAACAGTAAATGCATCAGCTACGAAAAACGAACTACAGTCATTCTTTGGAAGAGTAAACTATACATTCAAAGACAAATATCTGTTTACGGCAACCCTGCGTGCCGATGGATCTTCCAAGTTTGGTGCCAATAACAAGTATGGCTATTTCCCTTCGGTTGCCGCAGGATGGAATATCAGCAACGAAGCCTTTATGACCAACTCGTTTTTCAGCAATCTGAAATTACGGGCAAGCTGGGGACAAACAGGTAATCAGGAGATTCCTTCCAAGATTACAAAAACCAGCTACTCAGAAGATCGGTTGATAACAGGAGATAAAAGTTATAATACGTATCCCATTGACCCTACTACTACTACCATTAACGGTTATCCATACGGAGTAGCATATACACGTATAGCAAACCCAAATCTGAAATGGGAAGTATCTACCCAAATCAATGTGGGTATCGATTTCGCTTTCCTGGATAATCGCCTGACAGGTACATTGGATTATTTTAACAAACAATCTTCAAACATCCTTCTGGAAGTGACCCCAATCGATCCGGTGCAGCCTACCTCTTTCTACTGGACTAACATCCTAGGTATGAAGATCCAGAACAACGGTCTTGAGTTTGCGCTGGATTACAATGGTAAAATCAATAACGATTTCTCGTATAACATCGGTGGTAATGTTACCTACATTCAAAACAAGGTAAAAAAATCGCCTTATTCTGTGTTAACTACTGGCGCAGCTCAAGGTTCGGGACAAACCGGTGCCACCATCAATGGCTATATTACCAATGAGCCAATAGGTGCATTCTATATGTATGAGTTTGAGGGAATTGGCGAAGATGGCCGCAACAAGTTTAAAGATAACAATGGTGATGGTGCAATATTAGACAATGACCGCCGTGTAGTAGGTAGTGCGATCCCTAAATTCATCTATGCTTATCACATAAACCTTAGATACAAAGGCTTTGACCTGGGTATCAACTTTAATGGTGTAGCCGGAAACAAAGTCTACAATCACACGGCTATGAGTCTGTTTACCAAAGCACAATTGACCACGTCTAACAACACAACAGATTTTGCCACTAAGTATCCTAATGAAGTTACGTCAAACGCTAACACCGTATCTACCCGTTACCTGGAGAATGGTTCTTTCCTGAGACTAAACAATGCAACACTAGGTTATTCACTGGCTCCTGAAAAGATCGGATTGGCCAATGTTGTTCGTAACATCCGTCTGGCAGTGACTGGTCAAAACCTGTTTGTAGCCACTAAATATTCCGGATTTGATCCTGAAATCAACACAGGGTCAACGATAGGCGGAGTGCAAACTTTTGGTATAGACTATTTTACCTATCCTAAAGCAAGAACATTCCTGATCAGCCTTAATGCAACTTTCTAGGCAACAAACAAACCATTCTCTTACTATCATTAAAAAACAAATCAAATGAAAAATATAGAATTGAATAGAATACTGCTGGTGGCTGTATTTTTACTCACATTTTTTGGTTGTACCTCTTTAGATGAAGAAATTCTGGATGAGTCTCTAACCGGCTCCGGTCAGGCAGAAGTAGTCAGCGGGTCGATAGCCCCTGCCTATGGTATGCTCCGTCAGGTATGGCTGCACACCAATAACTTTGGACTACAGGAAATTGCTTCTGATGAGGCTATCCTGCCAAATCGTGGGGGTAAAGACTGGTATGATGGAGGCAAATACATTGCGGTTCATCAACATTTAATGACTCCCAGCAATGCGCTGGTAGGAGATACCTGGACCCAAATAACCCTATGCCTATTCAGAACGGTAATTGCCCAGGAAAAACTAAAAGTAGAAGCTGCAAAGGGTAATACAGCAGCAGCAGGCGCCCTGAATGAAATGATCGCCATGAATGCCTATCTGAATATGATGGCACTCGACAACTGGGGTCTTATTTTCAAAAAAGAACGTTCAGACGCTATGTCCGAAATTCTAAGAGGACAAGCAGCCATTGACTACCTCGAAAGCCAACTTCTATCAGTTGTAGATGTGATTGGTACTAACAACGGGCCAGGTAGATTTACTCAAGATGCCGTGCGTGCGTTGCTGGCTCGACTCTACTTAAATGCTGCTGTTTATCGTGATCCCTATGGCACGCCTAACTTTAAGAAGGAGGATATGGACAAAGTGATACAGTATACAAGCAGTATTATTTCAGGTGCTCACACTTTATCGCCTGAATACTTTGCACTCTTTAACGATAATAACAACAGCAACTCCGAACTGATCTTTTCACTTGATCAAAAAGGCTTACTCCAGACCGAACATCAGCGTTGGGCGTATTGGTCCATCTCCGGTGACCAGGTTCCAAGACCAGAATTCCCTAATACCCGAGGTACCGATGCCGCAGCAGCTACCCCTGACTTTATTCAGACCTGGGCTGATGCGTATGGCAGTATAGATCAAGCGGAGGCAGATGCCCGTTTTTATCAGAAGAATACGATTGTGCCAGAGAATCTGAAAGATCTTACCGGAGTAAATCCAACAAATGACGCTGACCATTACTATTGTGTGAAAGCTACCAATTTTGAAATTGACAGAGGATTTATTCGTGGTATTATTTGGGGTCCCAGAAAGGATGCGAAAGGCAATATTCTAACTTGTTCCGATGGAACGGTGAGAATATATCCTGTTATTAACAAGAGGACAAGTGGGGCAAACCTCAGTTATGTTAATCATACACTTCAGGTGGATTTTACCACAGAGGGGAGTTTGCATAATACGGGTTACCGGTTTTCGAAATACCAGTTTAGTCATACAGCCAATGATTGTTGTTCCTATAGCAGTGTTGATCTGGTTTTGGTCCGTCTGGGAGAAATTTATCTGATGCGTGCCGAAGCCAAGTTGAGAAATGGCGACAATGCCGGAGCACTGGAAGATATTAATACATTACGTACTTCCAGAAATGCCCGCCCTGCACAAACTCCGAAAGCATTGACATCTATTGACCTGGATATATTATTCCGTGAAAGCGGATTTGAACTGTACTGGGAAGGACTGAGAAGAAACTATCAGATACGGTTTGGCAAATACGAAGGAACCTGGACAGGTAAGAACGACAAAGATGTACACAAAAGATTGTTTCCGATTCCTCAAAAAGCAATCGACGGTGCCTCTAATTTAGAAGGGTACATGGTACAAAATCAGGGATATTAATCCCAAATATCCCCCAAAAAAGAAACCGGCAAGGAACTCTGTTTTTTGCCGGTTTCTTTTTTTATAAGACTCGCAAATAGATTAAAAATAAACCAGCCTTATTAGATAAGAGATAGAGAACTGTATTCAAAAGCAAGGAGAATACTCAAAAATCAGGGTCAAAGTTAAAGCAGATGGGGTTGGATAAAGCAACCATATTTTCACTTAGAGCCATTGATCCGGGTACCTGTGGATAGGCAGTTTGTGGCCCTTCTACCACAACACGGTAATAACTTCGCTTCCCTGTAACTGGTGTATCCGTAAACTCAACAACAGGAAGCTTTCCCGTAGCCTGAAAGGTAGCAAACGGACCTCCATTTTTTATCACATTTATGGTGTAGGATGCATCCGGAAGAGCATTGCCACTTAATTGTACACGGAATTTTACTGGTTTCCCAGTCGATTTGGCATTATCGCCCATCATCATATCCATCTTTCCATCTTCATCAAGATCTGCATAAAATTCGACACGAGGTGCATACGGATTTGCACTGACACAAACCCGTCCATTGGTAAGTGCATCTATGACACCTTGTGACGTACGTGTTTTGGCAAACACCCAGGTAGTTGGTGTTCCTACATAATTAGCAGTAGCCTGCACACTGTTTTTGGTCGCCTTTTCCGGTGAATCAGGCACTCCATGATGGGCATCGCTTCCACCTCTTCCGGTTAGTTTGTGACCTGACGAAAGCATATCGTCCCAGATCATGATAGCATTGGCATTTTTGGGCCATACAGCCGAATTCCAGACTTCAATCGATTCGATCATATCATAGGAGTATCCAAAATGATCTTTTCCACTTGGGTGATTAGCTGAGAGGTGAATGCCCAGTTTTTTCTTTACTCCGGCTGTTACTACATCCCGCTGATCCCGAACGTCGTATAGCTGTTGGTGGTCATACGGTTTAGCAGAAAAAGTATTGCCATGACCTCGGGTAGTGGTCCACTCTGCTCCATATAACAATAACAAAGAATCTGTTTTAAACTCCGGATCTATCCAGGTATGATGGGCAACGTCTCCATTCACATGGTTATCATGATCCGTAATACCTATATAATCCATACCAACTGATTTAGAGAAGGCAACAATTTTTGAGATAGGATTATTAGACGATTCGGTACTATGCCGGGAGTGGAGGTGGAGATCCCCTTTTAGCCACATACCTTCTGTTAGGCTGGCAATGGGAGGTAGTTTGCCAATGTATTTTTTTTCCCATGGATTCACATGACCGGATTGTGCCATCACGGAAGAACTAAGGCTACAGGCCATTGTCAGCAACATTCCTGTGCAAACAAAACTTTTATGCAGAGCCATTTCCAGAAGTCTCATTCTGTTGGTTGTTTTAAACACTTTATTATGGTTTATAGTTATAGGGTTTGACTATTGATTGGCAGCAAAGGTATAGACAAATAAGAGGCAATACTGTTACGCTTTTGTTAAAAGACCGTTGTGTATAATTTATGATTTTATGATAGCTTTGAAAGATAAGGCATATTTTGCTTCATCCAGGTAGTACATACCTATTCAAAAACAGATTGAATGTATTATCACAAAAAAATAAACTCTCCGGTAGGTGAATTGACGTTAGTAGCTACTGACAAAAGCCTTATGGCTGTGCTTTGGGAGAATGATGACCCTACCCGAATACAGCTGGAAGAAAGTATAGAACAGGAAGATCATGTTCTCCTGGTTGAGGCAGGCAACCAATTAGCTGAATACTTTGGGAGAAAAAGAACAGGTTTTGAACTCCCTCTGGAATTTACAGGAACAGAATTTCAGAAAAAGGTATGGCAGGCCCTTCTGACTATTCCCTTTGGTGAAACCCGGACGTATGGTCAGATTGCCCAGCAGATCGGAGATCCCAATGCGGTACGTGCAGTAGGTGGGGCAGCCAACAAAAATCCTATCTCTATTATTGCACCCTGTCATCGGGTTATAGGTGCTTCAGGTAAGTTAACCGGATTTGCAGGAGGACTCAAGACTAAGTCGTATCTGTTACAACTTGAGTATACAAAACGTAATCCGACTCTCTGGCAGAGTTGGGAGTAAGCAGTACTGTCCCAACAAAAATACCCGACCTTGCGGACGGGCATTTTCTAAAATAGCTTATAGTTTTACTTATACTTCCGCTCTTAGTACCTCAAGCGGAGGGCGGGATAGTACTTCACGACTATTGAAAATACCTATAAGTACTGTCAGGATAGCAACTGACAACGCAACAATAGCTAATGGCATATACACAGGTACGAAAGGTGTTTCAAATACAAACTTTGCCAACGCCCATGTACTTGCCGTCGACATAATAATTCCTGCCAGCGCAGCTAACAGACCTAAAAACAGATATTCTATGGAAGTGATCAACAGGATCTGTCTGCGATTAGCACCAATAGTGCGCAGCAATACACTCTCCTGAATACGCTGGTATTTGCTGATAATAACAGAACTTGCCAATACCAGCAAACCCGTCAGAATACTGAACAAGGCCATAAAGCGAATAACAAACGAAATTTTAGCCAGAATTTCATCCAGCGTTTTTAATATAAGCCCCAGATCAATCGCTGATACATTTGGATATTGAGTCACCAGTTCCTGTTGGAATCTGGCAGCGATTTGTGTATCAGGAGTACGAGTCACCAGTACATTAAACTGTGGGGCTTGTTCCAGTACACCGCTTGGAAATACAACCAGAAAGTTAGTCTGCACTCTATTCCAGTCTACTTCGCGTGTACTGCCAACCCTTGTTCGCATAATAGCCCCTTGTACATTGAATGTCAGTTCATCACCCAACTTTAGTTTTAATCGTTTGGCAAAAGGCTCTTCCAGAGAAACAAAGATAGTATCAGTGGGCGAAGCTACTTTTCGTAACTTTCCGGAAGCTATTTTTTCGGAACCAATCACGGTGTCTCTGTAAGTAACCCGATACTCCCGGTTCAAAGCCCATTCAGGGATATTGGCACTTGTATCTTTCTGAATCGATTCAATGGATTTACCCTTAATTTCTGCTAGTCTCATGGTTACCACAGGTACCTGCTGAATAACAGGAAAGTTATATTTCTTTACCAATGCGTTGACCCCTGCCTTTTGTCCAGGCTGAATGTCAAACAAAACCATATTCGGCTGGTTACCACTGCCTGTAAAAGAAACCTGATTAAGCAATTGTGTCTGTGTCAGATTTAAGGTAGCAATCAGAAAGGTTCCCAATCCAATGGATGTAATCAGTACCAATGTCTGATTATGAGGCCGATACAGATTGGCAAGCCCTTGTCTCCAGGCATAGCTCCAGGATGTAGGAAAGAACTTCCGTACAGCCCACATCAGGCTATATCCAACCAGAGATAGAATAGTAAATGCCAGAAACATTCCCCCTGTAAAGCTAACTGCTAGGATTAAGTTATGGCTTTGTAGATAAGAAAATGTGGCTACAAATAAAAGAATCGAAAGGTACAAAAGCCATCTCCAGGGATCACGGGAAGAGGTATCCCCTTCATAGGAAGAACGTAAGGTGCGTAAAGGTGATATTCTCCGAATAATCAGTAAGGGCAGTAAGGCAAATAATACTGCCATCAGCAACCCAATGCCTATACCTTGGATAATAGCACTCCATGATAAACTCAGACTTACACTCACAGGCAAGAAATCGCCAAATACAGTAGGCAATACAAACTGGATAGCAGACCCCAGTGCTGCACCTGCAATAGCTCCAAGAAGGCCCATTACAGATGTTTGAATCAGGAATATCAGGAATGTCTGCCAGCCTTTTGCTCCCAGACAACGCAATACGGCAACAGAAGCAATTTTTTCTTTGATATATAAATGTACGGCACTGGCAACACCTACACAACCCAGCAGCAGTGCCACAAATCCCACCAGATTCAGAAACTGTGTGAGGTTGGCAAATGCTTTGCCTGTGCTTTCTTTTCTACCTTCAATGGTCTCAAAATTTATCCCGCTTTTGTTCAGATGATTTTCTTCTTTTTTCGCCCATTGTTCTGCCTGAGCAGGAGAAGTAAACTGATAGTAGAACCGGTAATTTACCCGACTACCTCGTTGTAGCAAATGAGTATCATCCAGAAAGGCATAGGGGATATATACAGTTGGCGTAACTGTGGTAGTTATGGCCGTTTGCCCAGGCATTTTATTGACACGCCCTGCAATGTAAAAAGTCACATCACCAATCTTTACGGAATCACCCGGTTGTACACCAAATTGTACCAACAGTGCATCGTCTACCAACGCATGGCGGATCTTCTTCTCATTAGCAATCTGGATAGCCTTTGAAGCTGAAGCAGGCACAGTTTCGATGGTACCGTAATACGGAAACCCTCCTGAGATGGCTTTTACTTGTACCAGACGGGTTCCATTGTTATGAGGAAACAACACCATAGACGCAAATCCTACCTCTTCGGAACGTTTACGTCCAAGCTTCTGAAACACATTGCGGGTGGAATCAGGCAGGGGCTTGTTGGAAGAAAGAGACAAATCTGCCCCAAGCAATTCTTTCGCCTGATCGTCAATACTCTGTGACAGGTTATCAGAGAATGATTGGATGGCTACCAATGCCGCTATTCCCAGCACAATCGCAGACATAAATAATAGTAATCTTCGGCGGCTCTTTCGGCTATCGCGCCATGCCATCTGAACTAACCAGCGAAACATGAAGTATGACAATTAGGATGATAAGTATACAAACAAAGTGTGAATAAGAACGTTAACAAAACCAAAACCCGCAAAGTTTGAATACATTGCGGGTTTTGGGATAAAGACGGATGAATGGTTGTTTTATTGTTTTTCCGGTAATGGGATAACAAGTTTCTCGCCTCTTTCTGTCCGATCTGCAGTCTTTTTATTAGCTGCCATAATCAGACTTTTAGAGACCCCATACTTTTTAGACACCACACTTAAAATATCTCCGGCTCCTACCACATGTTCTGCCTTTACTTTTACTTTTAGCTTGGTTACATCTGACTTAATATCCTTGTCAACATCCTTAATTTGAGGATTAAGGGATTTTAGTGTTTCATATTTCAGATTGTAACGGTTGGCAATGCCGCGGAATGTCTCACCTGCTTTAACAGTATGTGTAATAGTGGTCCCTCCAGCAGGTATATTGACTGTAGTTTTCGGAGTTTCCTCTGCTTTTGGTTTTTCGGCATTAGTCTTTGGTTCTTCCTTTTTAGGCTCCTCTTTCTTAGGCTCTTCCTTCTTTATAGGAGTAGAGACAGGCTTGGGTTCTGCTGTAACATCAGGTATTTCTTTTTCCTCCGTTCCTTCCTCTTCAGTAGCCTCTGTGTCTGTGTTTGTTGCCCCTGTTTCTGTATTGGCTTGTACTGTATTGAGTTCCGAACTCTCAACAGGATCACTGGATATGTATTTCCAACCAGCAATAAACAGACCTATAGTAATAGCCGCCAGGCCACACAATAAAATTAAAGCAAGATCAGGTCTTGAGGATGTTTTTTTCACAGGTTCTTCTGATATTGTTTGATTGGGATTAGGCTTTGTCTCTGTACTCTCTGTTTGATAAGAGGCAGTTTCTTTTGCGTAGGTGTTCTGTCTCGGAGTCTCATAACTCTCTGAGATTTCGCTTTTTGTAGGAGTCGGTGTTGAAGGAAAATCAAAAACGTTCAGAGGAGGTGTAATGAGAGGTTCCGTAACCACAGGTTCAGCCTGTGCCTGGAATCCAATTACCTGTACTGTTATATTATCAGCTCCACTGGCATTGTTGGCCATCTCCACCAGTTGCTTGGCTTTGTGGTCTACAGATACACTCTGTGAAAGTACCTGACTTATGCCATCGTCCGTTATGATTCCGGATAAGCCATCACTACACAACATAAAAATATCGCCCGGATTAGGCTGTACTAACTGACCAATCTCTACATCAATATCCTGATCAATGCCCAAAGCTTGTGTCAGTTCATGACGACGAGGATGTGAAAGAACTTCTAATGTAGTAATCTCACCACGATCTACCAGTTGTTGTACAAATGTATGATCTTTAGTAAGACGTAGTAATCTGCCATGTGTAAACCGATACAATCTGCTATCGCCTATATGTGCGTGATAGACTACCCCATCACGTACCAGCATAACTACACAGGTAGTGCCCATTCCTTCGAGTTCAGGGCTCTGCTGGGATGCAGCAAATACTTTGCTATTGGCATACATAAATGCCTGCCGCAAAGCTTCTATAGGATTTTCATACCGTTGATGATCAAAAAATACACGAATGCTTTCAGATGCCATCCGAGCCGCAGTTGCACCACCCAGGTGACCTCCCATTCCATCGCAAATCACAAAGACCTCTCCATTAACAGTTCTGTAATGCCCATAATAGTCTTCATTTGTCTGACGAACTTTCCCTATGTCGGTATAGCTGCTTGCTTCAAATTCCGGTTGTGTCATAAGATCAATAGGCTGTGAATGATTTGTTGTATCTGAATATATTGTTTGTTTATACTAAGGAAAATCGCTTTTTCAACTTTTGGACTATATCATAAACCCCTGAATATGACATCTCTTCAGCATACATTCATATCAGTTTTGAGATAAATGCATTGATTTGTGTCACCTGCCGGATAATCATCAGATGTCCACCCGCATGTATCGGAATGGTGTTTCTGGTATATTTATACGGCAAAATGCGATCTTTGTCGCCGTGAATATGCACTAAATTTTCTATTTTTTGAATACTCTGCCATGTCAAAATCTGCCGTATAGCCCATTTCAGGAATATAGGATCTGTATTTCTGAGGATATCATTCAGTAAATCTATCTCCTGTTTGCTTCTAACTCCAAAGCTATAATAGGTCAATAGAGTAGGAGTGAGAAGCCATCGGGCTGGTATCCAGCGATCCAGTTGCAACATACCTATCCAACGATAGTATATTGGTAATTCGTGCTTATTTTTTACACTCGATATCAGAATGACTCTTCTTGGCTTCAGAATCTTTGCTACTTCTGTAGCAACAATCCCGCCAAAAGAAACGCCAATCAGGATGAGATTGTCTTTCTGCTGAATTTGCTCATGTATTAGTCTTTGTGCATATAACTCCAACGTCTCTGAAGGAAACGGCAACACCCATTCAATTGTTTTTGTTGGGTAATCCTTCAAGTCAAGAAATTGAAACACGCGATGATCTGCTCCTAATCCACTGAACAAATAAACCATGCCAGATGCAAAATCATATATTCTGAAAGATTATACCCACCGATACGATTGGTCACTGTAAAACTCCTGTTTCCATACAGGCAGTTCTGCTTTGAGACGATCTACAATATGTTCCAATGCTTCAAAAGACTGTTTCCGGTGGCGACACGAGACAAATACAAACAATGACACTTCGCCTGCTTTTACTTCTCCCAGACTATGGTAGATATGCAGACAGGTCATGTCATTGTACTGAGCAAAAAAATCTCCCCGCATGGCAGCCATGATTTGCTCAGCCATGGGCTGATAGGCGCTATAGTGGATAGAAGTAACCTCAGAACCATCTTTTGCATCTGCCCGTACTTGCCCTAAAAAAATAGCATGTGCTCCAATATTCGTTTTTGTACTATGCTTGGCAATAGAGTCAGCAACAAAATCAGGCTGAATAGGTCCGTCTATGAATAATTTCTTTATCTTCTTTACTACTTCCATTTTTAATCAGGTATAAGTGAGTACTCTACTCGTAGGTACAAAGGTAAAGCTTCCTACTGATATCTTTTTTGCTTATTTTTGAAGTTGTTTAGACGACAAACCATTTAGCCCACCCTCCAGGTTTTCGACATTTATCAGTCCATATTGCTGGGTCAGCATCTGTACGGCCACATTACTCATCCTTCCTGACTGACAGAATACAACCAGTAGTTTATCCTGAGGCAATTCATCAACATATCCTGCCAGTTGACTCAAGGGAATATGAAGGGTCTTTTCTTTCGGAAAAACAGCATTGTCTAACGCTTGTTCACGAACATCTATAAATTGTACCTCCGGATTTTGCAGGAATCCTTTCACAACACCAGAAACCTGAACTATACGATTCTCTTCTTTTAAAGATACCGTTTTCGCTTCCTGAAGATTACTTGTAATAATAGGCTGACGACGTTTTATCTTAATGGTTCGATAGATGTTGTGCAGTGTATTGATCATTAGCAACTTCCCTGACAGTAGTTCGCCTATACCTGTAATAAGCTTAATCACTTCCAGTGCCTGATACATACCAATCACCCCAGGCAATACACCCAATACTCCTATATCGGCACAGTTAGGTGGTTCAGCATCATCTTCGTCAAACAGGCAACGATAGGTAGGCCCATTCTCGTAATTAAACACAGCTACTTGCCCTTCAAACCGATGGATAGATCCATAGACAAATGGCTTATTGGCTTGCACACAGGCATCATTGATTACATAACGTGCCTTAAGGTTATCTGTACAGTCTACCACTATATCATAATGCTGAAGTAGTGCCTGAGCATTGTCTTCAGTGAATTTTTCAGGATAGGTGTTAATAGTGATAGTAGGGTTCGTTGCAAGTAAAACTTCTTTTGCTACTTCTACCTTTCTACGTCCTACAGAATCAGTTGTATACAATATCTGACGTTGTAGATTGGATAGAGAGACAACGTCTGCATCTATAATACCAATAGTGCCTACACCCGCAGCTGCCACATACTGTAATACGGGACAACCTAGTCCGCCAGCCCCCACAACAAGCACTCGTGCCTGCAACAACTTTTCCTGTCCTTCTATTCCGATTTCTGGCAACAGCAGATGTTTCTGGTATCGCTCATAGTCCATATTCATAGCGATTATTGGATTAATACCTAAAAATACAAATTTCTATACGCTCTTCTGATTCTGACAACAGAAAATACATAGAAGTAGTTTAAGCTGGTTAATAGGTTAGAGGATTACTTGTTTTTATGAATCTTTATAAGCTATACGCACCAGTTGTAACAGTTTTGAAGAATCTATCTGCCTTGCGCATAGTTCACGGCACGACTTCTGTCTGGCTCTGGATGGGTTGCCTGGCCATGAAAGCAGGTTTTGATCATAACTCACGGCAATTTTCTGTTTACGCATAACTCTGATCATTTTTCATTTTGATCAAAGTTCTGATCATTTTTTGTGTTGTGCATAGTTCACCGCAAAAATAAAATCTGAGCGGAATTCACCGCAAAGTTTTTCTTGCTGTGAATAAAACGCAAGAGTAAAGCTTTCTATCAATACAGCACACTTTGACTGTAGAGAAAAGCCTCTAACTATAGTTTGGGATGAATTAGTCTTTATAAAAAATGTGAAAGCCTGTTTTATAAAACAGGCTTTCATACAAGAAGGATATAACAAGAAATTAGTTGATTTTAATCAACTGGTTTTTCATTTCATTGGAAACTTCATCTACAGATAATATACGCAAAGATGGACTTTCCTGTTTTATACTGGAAGTAACTTGTGGTAATACACCTTCTACCTTCTTCTGAGTGATTCGATACATAGCCCCTGTAGCAGGATCAATAATCAAAAATCCCAAGGCGCCTCCAATAACAATATTGCCAAAGTACCATCCATTGACGTCGCTTTCCAGAGTAACCACTCGAGGCTCATATCCTTCTTTTGTAAACTTGATAGAATAGATTGCTCTCTTAAAATATCCACCACTACTCTTTAACATAACAGTTGCGGGTGTTGTGCCTACCGCAACTTCCAATCCTTTGCGATTAGTAATAGTAAAAGATGCCTGATCTGGCGCACTTACAATCTGTACAGGATATTTTGTACGACTTACAATACTGGCACATCCTGAAGCCAACAACATACATGCAAATGCAGGTAATAAAATTCTTTTCATAGAAGTGTAGATAAAGTATAGGTATTAGGACGGTAGTTTACACGCAAAAGTAACAGATAACCTCTATATATTTTCTACACTCCCTCAATCAATATTACTTTACCTTGGTAAAAACAATTTACTAAATTACTCTCCAAATACTAAAAAGCATCAAGATAATCCCCTCATAATGAATAATTAATAAAAAAACTGGTTAGATAAACCGCTATATTTCCAGTATATTTCATACATGCTTGTTTACAAAAGGACACTATTGATAACTGTTTCTATTGTAATAGATTAAACTTTATAAAGAAGTAAGCTTGTAAAGAAGCTATAACATAAAAAATCCTGACGACCTTAGTCATCAGGATTAGAGTTAGTAAGTATCAGAAAGTCCTACTTTGTCAGATCCAGTGTACGTTGGATGAATGATGTAAGGTGACTACCAGATAAAAGATTCTGCGAAAGCAGGGCCAGATCATATACATGGCGAATCAGTTGTCTACGTTTGGCTTCATCAGCTTTCAGAATTTCCTGAGTCAGGGTATGGTTTTCGTTGATTGTTACCTGATAGGTAGTAGGGAAGCTGCCAAACATTGGGTTGCCACCTGTTTTAGCCATATCCTGCATACGACGCATAAATTCTGGCAGAGTGATTGTCACAGGCAACTCATCTGTTGGAAGTGGTGATACACTGATGCTCAAGTTTTTGTCGTTCAGTGTTTGCTCAAACCACTCTTTCAGATTCTTCTTTTCCTCATCATTCAGGATACCACTGATTGTTTCTTCTTTGTTGATGAGTTTGTCTATTGTATCAGAATCGACACGTTTCAGGCTTACCTTCTCAAACTTAGACTCAAGAGTATTGATAAAGTGGCTATCCAGAATACCGTTCAGTTGCAATACATCGTAACCCCGCTTTTTCGCCGACTGAATAAATGTATCTTGTTTTCCTGGATCCGTTGTATACAACATTACTACAGAACCTTCTTTATCTGTTTGAACAGGTTCTACTTTTTGACGGTACTCTTCGATAGTAGCATACTGATTATCTGTATTTTTTACCAAAACAAAATCCTTTGCTTTTTCATAGAATTTATCATCAGCCACCATACCATATTTGATAAACAGGCCAATATCGTCAAATTTCTCTTCAAATCCTTTACGGTCAGCTTTAAATAACTCTGATAACTTATCAGCTACCTTTTTGGTGATGTGGGTATTGATTTTCTTTACGTTGCTGTCTGCCTGAAGATAACTACGAGAAACGTTTAATGGAATATCCGGAGAGTCAATCACACCATGCAAGAGCATAAGGAATTCTGGTACGATATCCTTTACCTCATCTGTGATAAATACCTGACGTGAATACAACTGAATTTTTTCACGGTGGAGTGACAGATCATTTTTCAGTTTGGGAAAGTAAAGAACCCCGGTCAGATTAAATGGATAATCAACATTGAGGTGAATCCAGAATAATGGATCTTCACTAAAAGGATAAAGCTCTTTGTAGAAAGCAAGATAGTCTTCATCTTTCAGATCATTAGGAGACTTTGCCCAGATTGGGGCGGTATTGTTAATCACCTTGCCATCAAATTCAATGGCTATAGGCATAAAGCGACTGTATTTCTTCAGAATATTCTCTAGGCGGAACTTATCCAGAAACTCTTTGGAATCTTCAGCTACATGGAGGATAATATCCGTTCCTCTTTCAGTTCTTTCACCTTTGGTAATTTCAAACTCGGTATTTCCTTCACTTGCCCAACGAGCCGCCTGTGCCCCTTCGCGGAAAGAAAGTGTTTGAATTTCTACTCTCTCGGCTACCATAAAGGCAGAATAAAAGCCTAAACCAAAGTTACCAATAATCTGATTGCCTTCACCTGCATCTTTGTATTTCTCTAAAAACTCTTTTGCCCCAGAGAAGGCGATCTGGTTAATATATTTTTTAATCTCGTCTGCAGTCATCCCAATACCATTGTCACTTACTGTAATGGTTTTGGCAGCCTCATCAAAAGATACTTTTACTTTTAATTCACCCAGTTCACCACCATACTCACCCAGAGAGGATAATCTTTTTAGTTTCTGAACAGCATCGATAGCATTTGAAACCAGCTCACGCAGAAAAATTTCGTGGTCAGAGTAAAGAAATTTCTTAATGATCGGAAAAATGTTCTCGGTGTGAATCGAGATGGTACCTTTTTCTTCTGTTACGGTCATATGTATAAATGATTTAATGGTTAATGGCAAACGATTAGTCCTATACTGAGTAGGAACTTGTTTCTATAAGACAAGTCATACCAAGCCAAAAGTCACAGGACAATTTTTTTGCCAGTTACCATAATCTGACAGAGTGACAGAAATTACTGAAAACAGAAGTAGATTAACTGATAATTTTACTGATATCAGCTTGAGCAAGGGGTTTTACCAGATATCCTTTGACAAATGGATAGTCTTTCACTTTAGCTCTGTCCTGATTAGAGTCGGAAGAAGAAAGGATAAATATGCTTAGAGCTAGCGTTGACAGGTCAGCCTGTTTGGAAAACGCAGCCAGCCATTCCCACCCTGTCATGTAAGGCATATTTAAATCCAATAATACTATTCCTGGATTCTGAGTATTTTCCAGGATCGTTGATAATGCCTCTCTGGGGTCCATAAAGTTCACAATCTCTGCATCTGGAAGCTGACTTTTAATAAAACGATTGTGAATAAGATGAAACAGATCATCGTCATCTACTAAGTAAAAGAGAATACCATTTTTAGAAAAAGTAGTTTCCTGACTGGAAGTAGATACGGTGTTCATTAACAAATATGGTGGAAAGAGAAATAACGGAATAGCAGTTAGTAGGCACAAAAATAGAAGAAATCATGTTTATATATGCATTCCTGTACAAATATATGATTTTTTAATCCTACCTGATTTTGCTTGTTCCCATATACATTATTGTATAAATAAAAATTACATACATGCACTAATTAACTAACTCTTAACTATTTGCTGCCTTTCACGTCTTTGTTTTACACTACTTATTCTATAGTGTTTCCTAGTCTACATTGCTGGAATTTCTACAGTAAACTCTGTAAATTCTCCTATTTGTGATACTACATTAATATTCCCACTCATCTTCTGAATAGATTCTTTGGCTATATACAAACCAAGACCTGATCCTGGTTTTACATGAGGCATCTGATTTCCAGCACGATAAAACATTTCAAAGATTCGATTCTGATCCTCTGCTGCAATACCTACTCCATTATCTCTTACCTTTAATAAGGCCCTTTTCTCATCTACCTGACATGCTATATGCATTTCTTTGGGATTCTGGTATGGGTTCTGATAGCGAAAAGCATTGGATATCAAATTATTCAAGACTATTCTAAAACGGTATCGATCTGTAAAAAAGTCTGTCGACTGTTGAATAGTAGTAATTATATCTACCCCTGTATGCAAATACTGATATTGTCGAATAGCCTCTTCAATCTCTTTTTCAAATTCAATTGGATCTCTTCTTATTTCATATCGGGCATTACGCGAATATTTCAGAATATCTCCCATAAGCAAGTCCAGACGCATTAAATTCTGAACCATAATATCATTGTATTTTTGTATCTCTTCCACATCCTGTTCTTCCCTGATAAGATTTCCCAAACCAATGGCTGAAGCCAGCGGTGCACGTAGTTCGTGGCTAATACTATAGACAAACCGATCCAGTTCCTGATTAATTTTTACCAACTCTTCATTTTGTGTTCGCAACATTTTTTCAGATGTACGAAGCTGGTAGGTGCTTTCTGTATTATGTGAAATAATCAGATAGGCAAAAAACTGACAGAGAAAAACAACAAATCCAAAGTTAAATATTGTATATAGATCTTGTACTTCTGCTGAAATCTGTGGGAGACGAGGAGGAATATCTCCAAAATTTATCCATAAGGCATGAATAGTAGGATGCAGAATATGGAAAATGAGTTGTGTATTATTATTGCAGTCAATTAAATAGGGTATTACAACTATCAGTGGCAAAAAATACAAATGGGCACCTGTTGTTTTGCCTTCCATCCAACAGATAAGAAATAAAAACAAACTAGTTATAAAAGATAAAACATTGCCAGCAACAATAATTAAACCTTTCCGATTCAAATAAAGTACTACTCCCAGAAAAAAAACAAAACTACATGGAGCAAAAAGTACTATCCATACCTGATAGTAAATAGCAGGTAAAGAAGCAAGGATGAGAACAGCCAAGCAAAACCAGGCTATGTTACCTAAAAACTCCTTTTGTCTTTCTTGTACAAACCTTGAAGGATTTTCCGATCCCAACGGCAGTTTAATGTTAGAAAGCATTGATTAATTTTATAGAGAATATTCGCTCAGATTACACAAAAAAATAGGCACTTTTAAGCAATAGATACAACTTGATGTGTTTTGTTTTTAACGAATGCTTCTGCTATAGGCAAAGCTCTGCGTTATCCGGAAAACAGGATAATAAATACAGCCGGGACATACAAAAATAGAAGTATAATAAGGAACCCTAAAATGAAACATTTTTGAAATATTACTCACTCCTTACATTTGGAGGTAATATTGTCTCCATGAACCTGATAAGGTGTTTCAAACTAGTATTACTTATGCTATATAACTTCTATATTAGGAAAAGAATTGAGGAGATAGAGTATTATACAATTTACAATACAGATCAAATACTTGCTGATACAATTGATGGTTAGAAGAGTTAGGTTCAAATACCTGAGATGACTTATCAACAGGTACTAAGCGCCATGCTTTAAGTGTTTTTAAAGCATAACGGCCCACCAATACCGCTCCATAACCAGAACTCTCTACTGTATCTGTAATGGCAATCGGTTTGCCATATACATCAGCCAGCAACTGTACCCATTCTTTGGAGCGGGCAAAACCACCTCCCACGTATAAGGTATTTATTTCAGGAAACTGATCAAGCAATGCTCTCCCTGTATGATAGATGGCCAATGCAATACCCTCGAAGGCTGCTCTGATAAAGTGGGCCTGAGTATGCTGAATGGTAATACCAAAATATACACCTTTCGCATGAGCATTGTATACAGGCGCCCGTTCCCCTAATAAATAGGGAAGGAAGAGCAACCCGTCCGAGCCGGCAGGAACTGACAAGGCTTTGGTAATAAGTGTTGCAAAGTCACCTTGTTCCAGTTCAGGAAACAAATTATTATGAAGCCATTCGGCAATAATACCTCCATTGTTCATCCCTCCACCTGCTATAAATAATTCGGGTGTGAGCACATAACAGAAAGTTTGCATTTTACTGTCTGTCCAGGGTTTAGGAATGCCAATTCGTACAGCACCGCTAGTGCCTACTGTTATAGAAACCTGGTCAGGCGTTACGGCACCTGTACCTACATTTGCCAGACAACCATCACTAGCGCCAATGACAAACGGAGTTTGATCAGGGATAGTAAGTCTTTCAGCCCATTCAGAGGAACAATGTTCTACATGGAAAATATCTACCAGGGTTGAGAGTTTGTCAACAGGCAATTGTATTTTTTGCAAAGCCTGTTTATTCCAGTCAAGTGTATGGATATCAAATAACCCTGTAGCAGAAGCAAGAGAATGATCAATAACATATTTTCCAAATAAACGAAAGAAAACATATTCCTTAATACCAATAAACTTATGTGCCTGTTTAAAAAGATCCGGATTGTGCTCTCGTAACCACAAAAGCTTACATAATGGAGACATTGCATGAATAGGAGTACCTGTTGCCTGATAGATCTCCATACCTTCTGGTGATAATTTTAATTTATCCGCTACAGCTCCTGCCCGGTTGTCAGCCCAAATGATAAGTTGTGTCAATGGTTTTCCCTGAACATCTACAGCCATAAGGCTATGCATAGCCGCACTAAAGCTTAATCCTTCTAACGTTCCTTGCGTCCTAGCTTCTTTCTGTACCTGCTGGATTGTTTCTATTACTGCTTTCAGTATCTCATCTGGATCTTGCTCGCTTTGCTCAGGCTCCGGGTGGGAAATAGGATACCCTATATTATGGTGAGAAATGATGTGTCCTTCTGATGAAAATGCAATGGCTTTTGTACTGGTTGTACCAATATCCACTCCAATAAAATACGATGACATAGAAAACAGAATAGGTTAAAGTACAAACATACACATATCCTGTAGCTGACAAAATATCTCTACAAAAAAGACCATATGATACGAACCCAGACAGTAACTCTATATGTTGCGTGTTATATATCAAATAATAGGAATATTACATTACCTAAGCTTTCATTAGCCTGATTTCCAAAATTACATGAACAATCAACTAAAAGAATTTGCCTTTAAACGGTTTGGTATTCTGGATTTAAGTGTGTCAGAAAATCATCCAGCAGATCGGGAAACGTTAATGACTTTTATACGAATACTTTTTCTGAAAGCCGGAACCCACATTACAATTGACTTTAAAGACTATTCACTGAAACAAGATGCATTGTTTTTTGTCAATCCGGGCCAATGGATTCAGCTGGAAGAAGGTCTACAAACAGGCACAGTACTCTATTATAACCGCGACTTTTACTGTGTAGAAATTCATGATCAGGAAGTATCCTGTGATGGCATTTTGTTTCGTAATGTATATGAAATCCCTGTAGTTTATCTGACTCAGGAACAATCTGCATCCATACACGATATACTTAATGAGATTACTGCTGAACTGCAAAACGAAGAATCTAATATGGAAGAGATGCTTCGAATATTACTCAAACAGATTATCATTAAATCGACACGTATCTGGAAGCAGGAACATGAACTGGTCAATGAAGAGTCACACCAGGAAGTAGATTTTATCCGAAAGTTTAGCCAACTGGTAGAAAGCAATTATACCCGTCTGCATGCTGTAGCAGATTATGCCGAATTGCTACAAATGACTCCTAAAAACCTGAACAAACGGATTACAAAATACAGCGATGTTTCTCCCAACGATCTAATCAAGAACCGTATTCTACTGGAAGCCAAACGGCTACTGGCACACACAGATCTAAGTGTCAAAGAAATCGGATACAAACTCGGCTATGATGATCCGGCTTACTTTGTACGTTTCTTTACTCAGCAAACCGAATTTTCACCACAACACTTTCGTAAGCAATACCAACAGTCAGAGCCTTTTGCCTAAGCAAAGGCTCTTCTTTTTTATTGGGGGAAAAAGTACAACGAAAGGAGTTCTTTGTGCATTGAAGAGCCTTACAGCTTACTATATCTTTGTATCATCCAAATTAATCAAAAACAAAGAAACAGGAGCACAACATGAAAATCCTTAAAAACATCGCCAATCGTCTGCTTGAGACAATTTTAGCAAATCGTAGTGTAGTAGCACCTGTGAGAGTAATAGCTCACAATAAGCGCAGACCTTTCTAAGCAATCGCTTCAATTCTAACCCACTCAATACATACATTTTAATTAAATCATACAAAACCAACTCTCTATACTCATATGAAACGCACAGCAACCGCACTCTGGAATGGCACTATTAAAGAAGGAAAAGGCCATTTAACTACTCAAAGCACCGTCTTAAATCAAACTCAGTATTCATTTAACTCTCGCTTTGCAGATGGTATCGGCACCAATCCTGAAGAATTAATGGCAGCAGCTCATGCAGGATGTTTTACCATGAAACTGAGCCTTGATCTGACAACAGCCGGTTTTACTCCAGAATCATTAGAAACGCAATCTGCGATTATACTTGACAACGGAGTGATTACCCGTTCTGACCTGACATTGAAGGCTCGTATTCCAGGTATAAAAGAAGAACAATTTCAGGAAATCGCAGCAGGAGCAAAGGCTACTTGTCCGGTAAGTAAGGCGTATAATATGGAAATTACATTAAACGCATCTCTGATCTAAAAATCAGATTCGTGATATGCATATACAGGATGTTTTCATCCTGATACACAACTAAAACAATACAACTATGTCTCAAATATTCACAGACGCTAATTTTCAGAAAGAAGTTCTGGAAAGCGATCAATTAACCGTTGTCGATTTTAATGCTGACTGGTGTGGTCCTTGTCGCTCTCTGAGTCCTGTTATAGATGCTTTGTCTAAAGACTACGAAGGCAAAGTAAACATTGGTAAGGTAAATGTGGATCAGAACCCTGTTTTGAGCGCAGAATATGGAATACGTTCCATACCCGCCGTTTTATTCATAAAAGGAGGCAAAGTAGTAGACAGACAGTTGGGAGCTGTTCCTAAAACAGTGCTGGATCAGAAAATACAACTGCATCTGTCTTAACACTGCCATTTTTTCAGATAGATATGAAGGTTGAAATTTAGGCGTTACAACCACCTCTATGTTAAAATCTCCGGTTGATCAACCGGAGATTTTTTGTGATAGGCAGGAGCCACTTTCCTATTGCCTTCCTGATTTTCAATTTATTTTTTCAGTTTAATGATCTGTTATAAACTTATTGAACCCTTAAGGGACATTCATATTGATTAAGAGCATAAGTTTTTAGATTTTATTTTCAGGTTTGAGGTTAGTCTACAAAAGTTGTCTCTAACTTATAAGAAGTATTCATCAGAGATCCACTTTAACAGAAAGTTGATTCTTTAGTAGAATTCAGACTTTGGCCCTAAACCTTATTCAAAATTTTGTTAGTATGAAATTCATGCTTATTTCGTACATAATTATAGCATTCTTAACGGCTTGTGGTAGTTCTTTTAAAGAAAAACCAGTAGAGAAATATCGACCAAGTACGAGAGAATATAAAAGTAAACTATTTGTCAAAGATAGAGCAATCATGAATGCTCAAGATTTCCTAAGAGGAGACAGTATATTGATTTCTCGCCTAAAAGGATATACTACAACCTCTTTTGTGGAAATTAATTCTTCAAGCTTTTATTTAAAGATTTTTAAGCACCCACAGATAAACAAGCCTATTGCTGTTCTTATAGATTTTGATCATGACATTATGGGATTTTACATAAGTCACCATAAAAAATGGCACAGTATGAATATTTATGAGAGTAGCTTTGGCAAGACATTTTCAGTATTTACCCGATTATCTGATTTTAACTTTGATAATTATACAGACTTAGCTTTACATACGTCTTCATCGAATGGTTGCTCAAGTGCACATTTTGCCTTCTATTTCTATGATCCAAAGCAGCATATATTTATCAATGATACTACATTCGAAAAATCAGTAAGAGGAAATCCTATTGCTGATAAAAATCATTTGATAATCAGATCCAGAGAAGCATCTTGTGCCTGTGGGTGTTACACTATTTATGAACACAAATGGACAGATAATAAGCTAAGGTTAGTGAGAACATTGAATAAAGATCCATATGCAGATACTTTATTTATTACAAACTATTCCACTACAGGCCAAATATTATCCAAATCAGAAGAATATATGTCTTACGCCAAGTCCCAAAAATTGATTTCCGATTTTGAGAATTATAAGAAATATGATGTGAGATAGGTTCTAGATCTTTTCAAGATCCATAAGGAAATGCAACCGGATCAGGAAACTGAAAGGTATATTTTAAGTCCTGAACTAACTTATCGTTACTGATGACCTTATGCGCAGGCAATGTAGAATCATCATAGACAGGAGGGAGGAATCCCAGATCTTTTACATTCTGATCATATACAAGTCTGCGAACAGGATGTAAAGGTGCTACGACATTATAAGTTACACCCCATTTTTTCTGCTCAATTACCTCACAAATAACTTCTACGACATCATCTCTGTATATAAAGTTAACAGGTACATTACCAGTTGTAATTGTTTTGCCTGCCACATATTTCCCAGGAATACGGCCATATCCCATTAAGCCGCCACAACGAAGTATTGTTGTAGCAGCAGAAATATTCCTCAACAAGTATTCAACTTGTACCATTGCATTACTTTCTATTACTTCTGTTTCCTCAGTAGCAACCTGATTATTATCAGGATATACAGAAGTAGAACTTATGTATATGATTTGAGGTAGAGGTATTGATATGGATTCGGCTAAAGATCGAATTTGCTGCACATGAAATTCATCACCATGAATAACAGTACGTGGCGGAATATCAATAATCAGAATATCTGCCTGTAAAAACTCATATAACTCACTCTGATGTACTTCTGCAACACTGGGTTGAAGGTTAATTAAGAAAGGTTGTATCCCTGATTCAGCCAGAACACCTAACTTTTCAGTAGTAGTAGTACTTCCTTTTACCAGATACCCTTTTTCGAGTAGTTTTTTTGCTAAAGGTAAGCCCAACCAGCCACAGCCCAGAATAGAGATAGTGCTAATAGTAGTATCAGTCATATTTCTGTTTTATAATATTTCGCCGATGTGTTTTTTAATGTTGCTAGCTATTTTGAAAGTTGGTAGGTCATTGGCGTCTCCACCAAATGGATCTTCAATCTCCTCAGCAATCAACTCTATACTGGCCAGTACATAGAAGACAAAAATAACAACCGGAATTACCCAATATCCTAATGAAAAGACAAACCCAAAAGGCATAGTCATCACATAAAAGAAGATAAATTTTTTGATGAATATACTATAGGAAAAGGGGATAGGAGTATTCTTGATTCGTTCACAAGCACCACATACGTCAGTAAAAGAAAGCAGTTCTCCATTTAATACAATTAGCTGAGCCTCTTTGATTTTGTTTTCTTCATACAATTTGTTTGCCCGTCCGAATAATAAGGTAGCGACTTGATTAGGCAAATGTTTACTTTTATCCAAATCCTTCAAGTCCGGATGTTCCTGCTCATCCAAAGCCAATCTTGTTGCTTCTGACTGTAAGTGTGCGGCTAACGTAGAGGCATACAATGCAATAACACGTTTAAAAAAATGACGATTGGATGCATCTTCTGGTGGCAATATTGCAGCTAACTTAATAGCCAGATTTCGGCTGTTATTTACTAAACTACCCCATAATCTACGTCCTTCCCACCAACGGTCATAAGCAGTATTTGTCCGAAAAACCAGTAGCATGGAAATCACGAAGCCTAATAAGCTATGTATTACTGTCAGATTACGAAGATGGTTATTCTCTGATAGCTTCCAATATTCCAGTTCCATATAGGCTACTGCCCATGAATAGACACCAAGTGCTGCCATAAGAGGGGCCAACTGGCGTAGTGTATCAGATTTGTGAAAACGAAAAATAAATGTAAACCACTCTTTGGGATTGTAAGAGATCATTTGAGTTATTAATTCATGTAAATGATTATACCGATCAAAAAAGCTAAAAAGTATTCAAATAAGGGTCTGGATAAATCTTCGACTAGGATATCCCATTATATTTCTTGTGTAGTCTCATTGCCAAGTCTTCAATATCCTGACGGCGTGCTAGCTCTATTACCCATGATTCAGGAATTTGCTCAAAGCCATACAACAGACCAGCGAGTCCACCAGCAATAGCACCTGTAGTATCTGTATCACTTCCCAGATTCACTGCTTTCAATACTGTCTCACTATACGAATTGCTGTTTAGCAAACACCAGAAACTAGCTTCCAGACTACTTAGCACATATCCTGAGGAAGAAATTTCATTCTCATCATATTCATAAATCGGTTTTATCTCATAATTACTAACCGGATTCATTAGAATACGATGAAATTTATCTATTTCTTCCTGCCTACACACAGCCTGACTTTGTAAGAAGTCATTCACCAGGTTTTTAGTTATCTCAAAGGCTTCGAACTTTTCCTTTCCTTCTATAATCTGACGAGCATATTCCAAATAAATAAAACAGGCAATAACAGAACGAATATGTGCATGTGTTACAGAAGATACTTCTTTCGTGTATTGATAGCGTTTCTCAATAGGCATATCTTTAATATGTAGCAACAGAGGCAGAATCCGCATCAGTGACCCATTGCCATTGCTTCTCTCATCTGATCTGCCAGCATGAACAGGATTTACACCCCTTATCAAATCACTGATTGCATCAGAAGTAGCAAAGCCAATATCAAATACATTTCCATAAGGAGTCCAGTAATTCAGCTCTCGCCAGTTAATAAACCGACGTCCCAGATCATTGAGATCATACCCTTTACATAAACTTTCTGCCAGGCAAAAGGTAAGCGAACTATCATCCGACCAGGTTCCAGGTGGCTGATGATGACTCCCGTAGCCAATCATAGCAGTAACCGGATTGTCCTGTAATTCCATTCTCCCTTTAAATTCTACGGGCACTCCCAAGGCATCTCCTACAGCGACTCCAAATAAAATCTCTCTGGCAAAATTTCGGTGTGACATAAGTAGTGTTAAATAAAAAAGCACCCTGTTGTCAGGATGCTTCAAAAATAGCAGGATTTACAATTAAAAATTTACTAAAGCTGGATTTCTATTCAAGTATCAGGCGATTGCCATTTTTTTAAGTTCTTTATTTTCCAGAGTCAACTGTTCAATTTGTTGCATATACTCATGCCGTTTACGTTCCATCTCTTCCTGAGTAGCCTGCATCTCTTCCATATTCTGACGCATCTCCTCCTCCTGTGACCTCATCAATTCTGTCATGTGCTGAGTTTCAACCAATAATCTACTGGTCTTCTCGGAGATTTTTGCAGAAGCAAATGTAACTGCCATGCTCTCACCCAATTTTTCTACGAAGGCAATTTCATGAGGTTGAAACGTCTTGAAAGAAGCGAGTTCGATCACACCCTGAATTTTATCATCGTATTTAAGTGGCACAATCAGTAAGTTATTAGGACGGGCATCACCTAAACCTGATGATATTTTTATGTAATCCTGAGGAATTTGTGTCAGATAAATAGTATCAGCTTCCTGCCAGGCTTGTCCAGCCAGCCCCTCACCAGGTGCAATTTCTTTATTCAGGTATTTCTTTCTGTTATAAGCATAGGCAGCCCTCAGTTGTAGTACAGGTCTGGCAGGATTCTCATCCTGTAAGATAAATAAGGCTCCCTGATTGGCATTCAGATATTTAATAAGCTCAGCCAAAACACGATCTGAAATTTTAGTCAGATCAGACTCCTTTCTTAGGATCTCGCCCAGATAACTTAGACCTTCATTTACCCAGTTGCGTTTCTGATCTTCTTCTTTTACCTGTTGCATTTGCTCTTTCATTTGCAACAATTCACCAGCCAGTGTGGTAGTGTTTTTCTCCCGAATAGCTTCAGTCATTCCTTCCCACGTCACACTATAATCTCCATTGGCTATGTTCTTTACAAAATCAGATGCCCGCCGAATATTCTGGATGGAATTATCCAAAATATCTTTTACACTTATTTCTTCTGTAGCCTGTTCAGTTTGTGTGCGGGAATGGAAGAAATAATTCTGATTATAGTTTTCCAGCTCCAGTAATAACATTCGCCTTTCCTTACTTTCTTTTCTCAAACGATAGATAATAAAGTATACTGTAGGCAATGTGATAATCAATAATATGATTTGTATCAAAATATTCTGATACATGGCAGTTTGATAGTTTTCCTGCGCTTTGTGTTTTATTTGGTCTTGAAAGGCAAAAACCGGTTTTTCAAATGCAGCATATTTTACCCATACATCATATCCTTTATCTTGTTTGAGCATCTTGGTAAAAGCGGCCATACTATCTTTTTCAGCTAGTGTCACCATTTCACCCATAAACTGGATGTATTTATCTACTTCATGCTTTACTAACTGAAGAGAGTCCAGTTTGTCATACTTTTGTTCTTTCAGTAAAGAATCTATTTTGCGAAATAAGGGTTCATGTTTTACCAAAGCCGACTTATAAGGTGATAACAAATTGGTATCCTTAGTCAGAGCATACCCCCGAACACCTAGGTCCAAGGTGTGTACTGTTCCATTTAGGATACCTTGCGTGGCCAATTTAACTTCCTCAGTGTGTTTTTCAAGCAGTGAATTTTGTTCAATGACTTTATTGTTACGGATGGTAATCCAAATGTTTATCAATATGAGTAATACTATAGCAGCAAAAGATACGATAAGCCAGTTATTTTTTATGATCTTTCTCATGGAGAAAATGGTTACATAGTTGACTTTAAATTCTTTATTGTTGCAGCAGTTTAGCAAACCAGATTAAATAATTCGAAATCTGTACTCTTAATACAACTATGCAAAAAAGATGTGAAAAGGAGGGAGTAGTTACCGTATTACTACAGATGTAAGATTTTGTAGTATTTCAGAAAAAGTGGACTAAATTTTACGATTTTAAGATTCATAGCAAAGTTTTTCTATAAAAATCAAATATGAAATTATAAAGAGGAGATGCGTTTTTTCTCACTCGAAACACCTATACAACAACAAGCCTCACGCTGATTATCAAACTATTACAAACAAATACAAATAGTAGCCCTAGAAAACAAAGATAAATAAATAATCGAAAAAGCAGATCCTGTACATTCTTATTCTTTCTACAGAAATCTTGTAGGATTCTATCTATATTTTATAATTTCTGTCATAAAAAAAGCACCTCTTCCAATAGGTTTAATAACCATAGAAGAGGTGCTTTTTTATAGAATACCTATCTTATTCTTCAGCCAGGAAAGGGTAACGATAATCAGTAGGAGATACAAATGTTTCCTTAATAGTCCGTGTTGATACCCAACGCAGCAAATTCAGCAAAGAACCAGCTTTATCGTTGGTACCGGAAGCTCTTCCTCCTCCAAAAGGCTGCTGTCCCACAACCGCACCTGTTGGCTTATCATTAATATAGAAGTTACCAGCTGAATGCTTCAATTTTGCACTTGCCAGCTCAATAGCATATCTATCCTGCGCAAATACAGCACCAGTCAACGCATACGGAGATGTCTGGTCGACCAGTTCCAGTGTTTGTTCAAAATTATCGGCATTGTACACATATACTGTTAGTACAGGGCCGAAAATCTCTTCGCACATGGTCAGTGATTGAGGATTCTTTGTTTCCAGTACAGTAGGTTCAACAAAGTATCCTTTTGATTTATCATATCCACCTCCTGCTACAACTGTCACAGCAGGATCTTCTTTTGCTCTGTCAATATAGGATGCAATCTTATCAAAAGCCCGTTCATCAATTACAGCATTGATAAAGTTGCGAAAATCTTCTACACCACCCATGCGGAATGTTTTCAAATCTTCGATCATATAATTTTTCACTTCCTCCCATAATGTATGTGGAATATAGGCACGGGAAGCAGCCGAGCATTTTTGTCCTTGGTATTCAAATGCGCCCCTTAATAATCCAACCGCAACCGCTTTAGGATTAGCTGAAGCATGGGCAATCACAAAATCTTTTCCTCCTGTCTCTCCAACAATACGAGGATAAGACTTATATAGATGAATATTTTCTCCAATAGTTTTCCAGATATTCTGAAATACTTTGGTACTACCTGTAAAATGAATTCCGGCAAAATCAGGATGTTTGAAAATGATATCACCGGCAACAGGGCCATCCACATAAATCAAGTTGATAACACCATCAGGTACGCCAGCTTCCTGAAAGACCTCCATCAGCACTTGCGCCGAATAAACCTGAGTGTAGGCAGGTTTCCACACAACTGTATTACCCATCAACGCCGCCGAAGCAGGAAGATTACCAGCAATGGCTGTAAAGTTGAATGGTGTCAGAGCAAATACAAATCCTTCCAATGGTCTATACTCAACACGATTCCATACCCCTTGAGATGAAATAGGTTGTTGTTGATAAATTTCCCCCATATATGCCACATTAAACCGAAGAAAGTCAATAATTTCACACGCTGAGTCAATTTCCGCCTGGAATACATTTTTTGACTGACCGAGCATGGTAGCGGCATTCATTCTGGCACGATAAGGGCCTGCAATCAGATCTGCAGCTTTTAGGAATATAGCAGCCCGATGCTCCCAACTCATCTGTTCCCATTGTGGCTTTGCATTTAATGCAGCCTGAATAGCCTGTTCCACATGTCCGGCGTCTCCTTCATGGAAGTACCCAAGAATATGCTGATGATCATGTGGTGGTGAAAGAGGAATTCGTTGATCTGTATAAACCTTCTCTCCACCAATATACATAGGAATTTCTATCTGTTGGGAACGAGCATCTGTGAGAGCTCTTTTCAGAGTTGTTTTTTCTGGTGAACCCGATACATAGGACAAAATAGGTTCGTTTTTAGGAACAGGAATGTGGAAAAATCCGCTTGTCATACTAGTTAATAAATGTTTGCTGATGTAAGAGAATAAACAAAATTTTTATAAACACCTAGAATCCGTTGACGCTTTAGATTGAAAAAGTTAAATTTTACATAAAATAATTAACAAATTCTTTACACGATTTTCATAAAAACTTCGTTAAAAGAAAATAGCTTTAAATGATAGTATTTAACTTTTGTAAGGACTGATTCCCATTATTTTATGGAAATCAGTAGACCTTATCCAAAGAATTTACGTATACAAACCAAAGAATAAGATGAATAATATGCTTGCGAAGTTACGTAAATGCTTACGTTCGGGCAAAAAAACATATTAATTATGCCTATATCATATATTGTACAGATTAAGTAAAAAAATACACTGGATTATAGTATATATAAAGAAGTACCTTAGATGCTTCGTTCAACCAGCCATTTTTATGAATACGCTTTCTTTAACAGAACTACATGAGGAGTACCAGGAGGTTCGCAAAATAAAGCTCAGTGATGAGCAATTTTCTGCATTTATAACCTATTATCCAGCCCTATTGGTTGCGAAAACAGATGGTGAGGTAGATGAAAAAGAATGGTCTTTATTACAAGGACTCGCCAATCATATTGTTACTGAAACTCTGCCATCTAATGCAGACAAGGAAGAAGTTAAGGATTATAAGGATCTATTCTTCAACGAATTCAAATACTTGATTGATAATCTGGATATATGGGACCGGAAGTTTATGAAAACGTTACAGAAACTTCTAAACCAACGTCCTGAATTAGTTGAGACTGTCTCAGCTACATTGTATGCACTAGCAGATGTATCCAAAGGCGTTTGTGAAAAAGAAAATACGATGATTGAATACCTCAGAAGTGAATTGAAAATAAAGGATCTTGGTAAGAACATATGTGTTGTACCTCAAACTTCTCAATCAAGAGCAACTCGTAATCCATCATGGCTTGCCTTTTTGTCTTATTTTTCATTAGGTCTTTAAACTTAATATATAAAAACAGGAAAGGGTGAGAATATAATTCTCACCCTTTCCTGTTTTTATAAGATAGTCTAAATTATTTTGTAAAGGCCTTTTCGTTCTTTCGAATAGAATCTTCCAAGAGCAACATGATAATCGAAATTCACTGCAAAACTTGCCTTACGCCTAATTACGAAGGCTTAGTGCTTGCAGTGAATTCCGATCAGATTTTTCTTTATTGTAATTATGCTTAAAATAAAAGTGATCGGAGTTATGCACAAATTTTCATTAAAGGAGCCGATTGCCTTGTCTTAACTGATTTGTTTTTTGCCATAAATTATGCACATGTAAGGAGGCGGCATTAAAAAGTACCAATACTTACACTTGGACTGTTCCTATAATACTCTTAACTCAGATAAACCCCTAACTTATCTGAATCATCCAGATTTACATCAATATGTTCCTGAATAGTAGTAGATAACGCATAGCCTACAAAATCAGCCGCAATAGGAAATAGGGTATGGCTTCTATTAACAATAACAGCTACCCGGATTTTTTTTACAGGAATTTGGAGAAAGGGCTTTAAGCTATGTGCTAATGTGCGTCCGGTATTAAGTACATCATCCAACAAAACAATACTTTTATCTTTTAGAAAGCTTTCTTCACAATCTAGTTGTATTTCACTTTGTATAGGTGAGAGTTTCTCAAGGTCAATTTTCACCAAATGTACAGCCAAAGGTGAGATAGACTTTAATTGTTCCTGAAGTAACTGAGCAAACCGAAAGCCTTTATCATAAATTCCAGCGAGAATCACCTCTTGCTCATTGGCATTATCTTCATAAATCTCATATGCAATCCGCTTGATTTTCTGTAGAACCTGTTTTCTATCGAGAATTAATGTAGGAGCAACTGTCATTACATTTAAGAAATAAAATGGTTAGAGTTAATTTTTGGCCCTATATCTCATTTTCGATCCAACTTCAGGCCGTCGCATCAAAATTACTCAAAACTCACATATGGTATGATCTTTTGTAGAGTTGTTTGATCTAAAATTTTAATCTTTTCCAGATCGGCTACTGAATGATAGGCACCATGCTGTTGTCTATAAGCAACAATTATTTTCGCAAGTTTTGGCGATATATAAGGATGAGCATCTATCTCCTCTACAGAAGCTGTATTAATTCGGAGTGTCTTAACAGGTATACGTTCTGAAAGATAGGCATATTTGAGCAATTCATGCACAACTAAAGAATCCAGTCCATATACTTCATGTACTTGTTCTAATGCTCGAAACCCTCCTAAAGCATCCCGGTATTTGATAATACGTTTTGATAAGGCAGGCCCTATACCTTTAATCGCCATTAACTGATTTGTATCTGCCATATTAAGGTCAAACCTGGCAATAGCTGTTTCTTTCTTTATTGAATATCGATCTGTTTTGTAATCATTTTTCTTTTCGGGAAAGTGTTCAGCCATTTTTCTATCCATACTTTCAGGCAACTGAATATATGGATAAAGCTGCTCATAAAGAACAGGAGGGAAGTCATAGATTTTTTTCAGATCACTCTTAATATGAAAAACACCTCCCTTATTTTTATATTTTGAGATTCGGGTAGCCAGAAATTCAGGAACACCCAATTGTTGCCATTGTGTAACAGAAATTGTATTTGGGTTAAAGTTAAAAAGCTTTTGAACAATAATTGTTTCTTTTTGTTTAGTATCTACTCTCTGAAAAACAGGCTGGGTAGTTGTATCTAATAAAGCTACCAAACTATCTAATTGTCTTTTATCAGTAACAGGATCATATGTAGAAGTAGGCCATAGAACTGGTATCAGAAACATGGCAAGAATAGCCAGCAACATTAATCCGGAAAGGATCAAAAAACCATTTGTTTCTTTTCGTGTAAAACCTAAAAATTGTTGCAGTCTTACGTATTGTTTTCTCATTACTATTACACACAAAAGAGCAGAATTAATACAAGATGCAAAGTAAACAATAAATAATATTGAGCTGTATATGTTCTTGTGTATATACTTTAAATACTAGTAATAGTTATAAATAAAAGACCCTGAGAAAGTTTAAATTTCTCAGGGTCTTTTCAGTTACTGAAGTTATCTTCAATGATCAAAACTTTTCGTCTGTATCATTGTCCTCTTTATCTTTGGCTACTTTATCTGTATTTTTCTCATCATCTTCATCTGTCTTCTTGCCATCCTTTGCTGCATCAAAAACTAGCTTTCCTTTATCATCCCATTCTTTTGATATATAAGGCTCTGTATTGTCAAAGGCACGTCTGGGATAGACAGTTTCTTTCTTTCTCATCTGGCTATGTTTGCCAAACTGATAATATTCGATCCAAGAGCCAATCTGATAGTTATGATCATATTTCCCTCTGGCTTTTATCTGGCCACCTTCATAAAAAGCATAATACATCCCATGCTTTTCTCCATAATGTACAGCTGTTATTTCTTTTATTTTTTTACGATCTGAATCATAATAGGTAATCTCTGCTTCTTTTGGCCATCCATTGTAGTACTTCACTTTATCTTTCAGGATATAATTTTCATCATAATTCTCCCAGCGTCCATGTTTGCCACCCATAAAATAATACCCTTCTGCAATAACTTTTCCATTACGAAGTTTTTTGTAAGGTCCATGCAATAACCGCATATCTTTTTTATCTACACCCAACGTCTTCTGTAAAGCCCGTTTGTGTGGATTAAACCAGACAATCTCCTGTACACTTTGTAAATAAGGATTAGCCTCTTTGTGCTCCAGGATATAATAGAATATCTCGATTTCTGTACCACCTGTTGAATAGGTCTTTATGAAGTTTTTTTTAACCTTGGTACCATAAAATACATTCTTAGGCTGTTTGAGAGGTACCTTTTCATCTGGTTTCTTCTTTTTAGCTGCCTCCAGTTCTGCAATAAGTGCAGCTTCAGGATCATCTTCCTGCATAAGACTATCTTCTGAAATTTCCTGAGCCATACCAATCGGTCCCAATGCTAAACCAATCAGGAGTAACCCATACCGTATATAGGCAGGAACCATCTGAGGAAAGAAAGTAAAGTTATTCTTGAAAAACATAAGTTGATAATTCAGTATCTTTACTGGGAAACGCAAAAATATTGTTTTTATTTCGAGTCAGATTTATAGAGTTCAAATTAACCTATAGAGCATGTAATTTTTAAGGAACGTTCTTCCTGTATTTTTTTGTTATACTCTTAACTTGCTGATCACCAATTTATCATAAAATTCTAACTTGGGGTCAAAATAAGATCCTTTATTTTACAAATTTGCTAAAAATTCACTTTTAGTGCTTACATCTAGTATATGTTTAGTTATTAATGGAATAAAAACATATATATGTAAGTTATTATAAAAATTTTCTGAAGCTGAAAAGGCTATTATCGCTAATACATTCGTAATTTCTTATATACAAACACATACAGAATTGGAAAAGAACGCTAAAATTTACGTTGCTGGTCACCGTGGTATGGTAGGTTCAGCTATTGTCAGAAAGCTAAAAGCTGAAGGCTATAACAATCTGGTTACTCGTGTATCTTCTGAGTTGGATTTGCGTAACCAGGCAGCAGTACGCCAGTTTTTTGAAGATGAGAAACCAGATTATGTATTTCTGGCAGCTGCAAAAGTAGGAGGTATTCATGCCAACAACACGTATCGGGCTGATTTCATCTATGATAATATGATGATTCAAAACAACATCATTCATGAGTCTTACCGCAATGGTGTTAAGAAGCTTTTATTTTTAGGATCTTCTTGTATCTATCCTAAAATGGCACCTCAACCTTTAAGAGAAGACTATCTTTTAACAGGCGAACTAGAGCCAACCAATGAGCCTTATGCAATTGCTAAAATAGCAGGTATTAAGATGTGTGATGCTTATCGTAGTCAATATGGCTGTAATTTTATCTCTGTAATGCCTACCAACCTATATGGTCCTAATGATAATTATGATCTGAATAACTCACACGTTTTACCAGCATTGATTCGTAAGTTTCATGAAGCAAAAATAAACGGTGCACCTACTGTAGAAGTATGGGGAAGTGGCTCTCCTCGCCGTGAATTCTTACATGCAGATGATCTTGCTGCGGCTTGTTTTTATTTAATGGAAACGTACAATGAACCAGGTCTGGTAAACATTGGTACAGGAGAAGATATCAGTATAAAGGAACTGGCTGAACTGGTTCAAAAAACTATAGGATATGAAGGCCAGATTGTATGGAATACTTCTAAGCCAGATGGAACGCCCCGCAAACTAATGGATGTAAGCAAACTAGCAAGTTTTGGATGGAAGTATAGCATTAGCTTGGAAGACGGTTTACGTCGTGTGTATCAGGAATATTCAGAAGCTGTAACAGCCTGATTTAATTCTGAACATATTTTAACTGGACTTATTTCACATCAATTGCACACATACTAATTCTTATCTAAAGGGTAGTGTGGCGACTATAGGAATCAAATAAAAATCCGCAAGAACTTACACTCTTGCGGATTTTTTTATTTCATACTTTATCTTTGTGTAAACTGTTGACTTACAATATGAAGCTCTTTACTCTTAGCAAGCCATGGCAGGTTTTTGTTGTCTGGATTGCATTTTTCTTTGCAATTTCAACTAGCAAAGCCCAATGTCCTCGGCCAAGCTTTACTTTACCAGATACAGTTTGCATAGGAGAAAATATAACTATCAGTAACACATCAACAGGAGCAACCCTTTATTCATGGGATTTTTGTAATGGTGATCTTAAAAAAGTACCAACATATAAACTTGTAACTGCTCTACCATCTCTCAGTAGTTTGGCACTTGGAATAACTACTGTAAAAGATGGAGCTAACTGGTATAGTTTTGTTACAGACTTTGAGTATAATACTATTATAAGATTAGATTATGGCAACAATCTAAATAACACGCCGACAATTAATAATTTGGGTAATCCAGGTGGACTTTTATCACTTCCAGATCAAATGAAACTTATCAAAATTGGCAATGAATGGTTTGGTATTGTAGGTGATTTAACCACAAGTTCTTCAAATACAGAGGATATTGTACGTTTATATTTTGGAGATAAGCTTACTAATATCCCAACTGCCAGCTATATAACAAGTTTGCATGGCTTACTCGAAATTCCAAGAGGATTAGAAATTGTCAATGATAATGGTGAATATATCTCTGTTATACTAAACCATAAGAGCAATACTTTTACTATCGTAAACTTTGGGAATACGCTTGCTAATAACCCAACAAATGATAAAATCATTGTTACAAGCCCTGTTCAAGATGTCCCTCAAGGTTCTGGCATTATGAAAGTTTCCATTAAAAGATATTGCAATAAATGGATTGGAGTAGCAGCATCATTTAATAATAAATTATTCTTACTGGAATTTGGAGAGCGTCTTTTTTCTTCACCTAGGGTAACAGAAATTACTAACGCATCTCCATTTGGAACAGCCCTTACTTCTGTTTCGTTAGTGGTCGATGAATCAAATATCCATGCAATTGTTACTCAATTTGATACTCAGGTTATAGATTTTAATTTTGGGCAGGATATTCAAAATACACCTTCTATAAAAAGAATTTTCAACTTTGAAGCAACAGAAATAGCAGGACCGGATATTGTGAGCGAGAATTCAGAGACATTTTTTATTGGTCTAAGATATACAGACAAGGAAGTTGTAAAAGCAGTATATTCAGACTGTAATGCTTCTATAACTAGCTCAGAATTAGCCATTCCATCCGTCATATCTTATAGTCAAAGTGGATGGCAAAAGATTATGCTTACTTCAACAGATAATCAAAATGGTGTATCCTATTATACAGATTCTGTTTTTGTCAGACCTCTTATAGATTCTGATTTCAAAGTAAGCAATCAATGTGTAAATCAAGCAGTGACATTTACAGCTGCGGGGGCTGTAGAGGGAAATACAATAGTATCTTATTTTTGGGACTTTGGAGATGGTCAAACTTCTACTCAAAATCCAGTACAGCATATTTATGCAACTGCCAAAGATTATCCTGTTTCACTCACACTTCGGGATTTGTGCAATAAAACCTATAAAACTACTAAATCTGTTAAGATTTATCAATCTTCTACAGCTGATATAGAATTACCTACTACTTCTTGTTCATATCAAACCTTACAGTTTAAAGATGCATCCACAGTCATTGATGATCCGATAGTAAAATGGGAGTGGAAATTTAGTGATAATACAACTTCTACAGAACAAAATCCAGTCCATAAGTTTACATCTTCTGGCACACAAACAGTATCCTTAACTATTACAGGACAAAGCGGGTGCCAAACAAATGTTATCAAATCTATACTATTACAAGAGGGTGCTAATATAGCTTTTTCATTTAGTCAAGCATGTTTAGGAAACAAAACACAATTTGTTGATGAAACTACTTTTGGGAGTGGAACAAATCTGGTTTCACGTAGCTGGGATTTTGGAGATAATAGCACACCCTCCACAGAGCAAAATCCATCTCATACATATTCTCAAATTGGTACTTATCTGGTTACATTAACTATTGAGAATAGTACGGGTTGTAGTGTAGCTTTAACAAAATCTGTTACCATTTATTCATTGCCTACACCTGTTTTCTCTACTGCCCTTGCTTGTGCAGGAGAGGCGACACAATTTACAGATGAAAGTATAGCTAATAATGGGTCGATTCAACAATGGGACTGGAACTTTGGAGATTCTCAAAGTGCTGAAAATAGCTCTACAAGTCCTAATCCTATTCATGCTTTCACAAGTGCAGGAACCTATCAGGTAAAATTAAAAGTAACAAATTCTTTTGGCTGTATAGATTCACTTACCAAGTCTATAACAGTTATTGCATCTCCTGTCGCCAATTTTACTGCTCAATCCAATTGTAATACACGTGAAGTTATATTTACCAATACATCACAGCCACCTTCAGGAGGCAGTATAATATCTTGGTATTGGGATTTTGGAGATAATAGCACACCCTCCACAGAGCAAAATCCATCTCATACGTATTCTCAAATTGGTACTTACACTGTGCAGTTGACTGTAACGTCTGCATCACGGTGTACCAATACATTAACAAAGACTGTTGCAGCAGGAGGAGTTGGTATAAGCATTAGTCCTGATACAACAGTATGTGCCAATACTACTGTTGTATTTAAATCTGATATTATTTCTACAAATGACCCTGTTACTACCTGGAGATGGAACTTTGGCACTTTGGGTGAATTTGTAGTAGAACAACCCTCCATAACTATACCAAAGACCTTAACATCTTTGACTGTAAATTTAACAGTTACTACTTCTTCTGGTTGCACCAGCAGCCTTTCTAAAACTATTCCGGTTTTACCCTCATCCAACTCGATCTTTACATATAACCAATCTTCCACAGACCCATTAACAATCTCTTTTATAAACCAATCTACCAATGCCAGCCAGTATGTATGGGACTTTGGAGATAATATAAAAAGCACAGAAATGAGCCCCATACATACTTATTCACAACCAGGAATTTATGAAGTAATACTAACTTCTTTTCATCAAAATGGGTGTGAGGCTGTAGTTACTCAAAAAATACCACTTAATATTTCCACTATCAACAATTTACTAATATTTCCGAACCCTATTAGTAAAGACCTCTTATCTAATGTAAAAGTAGGCTTTTCACTTTCTGAAAAACGACCTGTCTATTTTGAAATATATACTACAACAGGAGCTCTGATTCAGAAAACAACCTTGACAAATACTCAAATAAATTTTAATGCTTTTACATTGTTAGAGATTTTTCCGAGTCTTTCTGTCACAAATAAAGGAATGTATTTATTGATATTACGTTATGGTGATTCTGTACAAGTACAGAAATTTATTGTTCAGTAGGTGTTGCCAAAAGGATTTTGTAGTTTTGAAACTTGTTGCTTAATAAATTATCTTTTCTGAGTTAAACTCAGTTCTTTATTAAATGTCGAAGCTTATTATTGATGCCAATCGAAGTAATTTCAGCATAAACTTTAAAGAGTTAATTGCTTACAGAGATCTTTTTTTCATTCTGGCATATCGCGATTTACGTGTACGTTACGCTCAAACTTTTTTAGGTGTTTTATGGGCTGTTATTCAACCTCTTTTTACTCTTATTATTTTTACAGTAGTATTTGGAAAAGCGGTTGGTATTTCCAAAAGTATTCCATCTGATATACCTTATGCGTTATATGCAGCCTGTGGGATGAGTGCATGGACATATTTTTCTGTTGTAATGAACCAGGCAGGCAATTCTATTATTGGCGCACAGGGAATGATTCAGAAAATTTATTTTCCTCGTCTTATTATTCCACTATCAAAGGCTTTGGTAGGTTTTGTAGATTTTGGAGTTGGTTTGTTATTTGTATTAATATTAATGCTTTGGTATGGAATCACTCCTTCTGAAAATATTCTATTTCTTCCATTTTATATTTTCATGACTATTCTTACGGCTTTATCTGTAGGAATTTGGCTTAGTGCTCTTACTATCCGCTATCGAGATTTTCAACAAATTGTTCCTTTTATGGTTCAGTTCGGCTTATATGCAACTCCTATTGCTTACCCCACAACTTTAATCAATACTGATTATCAATGGTTATTTTATTTGAACCCAATGGCTGCAATAGTTGAAGGTTTTCGCTGGTCATTATTAGGTACAGATCCTCCAAATTTTTATTCCTTTATTTCATTTGGACTATCTACAGGATTATTCATATCAGCCTTATATTATTTTCGTCGAGTTGAAAGAGTTATGGCTGACATTGTTTAGAGTGTGCAACAAAAAAGAAAGAATTTAACAGAGAGTAAATATTAATTAAAGAATGTCCGACATTGCGATAAAAGTAGAAAACCTCTCTAAGCTATACCAGATTGGAGCACAAAAAAGCGGTTCACTTAGAGATAGTCTTACAAAGAAATGGAATCAATTGAGAGGATCCCAAAAAAGCTTACCAACTCAAGACTTTTGGGCGTTAGAAGATATATCCTTTGAAATAAATAAAGGTGAAGCTGTTGGATTGATTGGAAAAAATGGGGCTGGAAAAAGTACCTTACTTAAAATACTTTCTCGTATTACTGAACCAGCAAAGGGCAGAATTGAAATCAATGGTCGTGTTGCTTCTTTACTAGAAGTTGGAACAGGTTTCCATCCTGAATTGTCAGGAAGAGAAAATGTTTACTTAAATGGAACAATTTTAGGAATGACCCGGAAGGAAATCAAAGCTAAATTTGATGAAATTGTAGAATTTTCAGGTGTATCCAAATTTATAGATACCCCTGTGAAATTTTATAGTAGTGGTATGTATGTCCGTTTAGCCTTTGCTGTAGCTGCACATCTTGAACCCGAAATTTTAATCATTGATGAAGTACTTGCCGTAGGAGATGCCGAATTTCAAAAAAAATGTCTGGGTAAAATGGGTGAAGTTGCAGGACAAGGACGTACAGTTCTTTTTGTAAGCCATAATATGACAGCAGTAAAAGCTTTATGCTCAAAAGGTATTGTTATTCAAAGAGGTAAGATAGGTTATATAGGTTCAGCAAGTAATGCAATAAACCATTATCTAAAAGATGAAGCATTGGAAAAACTTTCAATAGAAACTCCAGTTGGAAACGAAGTTGTCTCTATTGAAAAATTTCAACTTATACCTAAATATGTAGATAATATAGAAAAAATTGATGTGCGTACACCTTTACACATCTCCATTAAATTTGAGATTTTACAATCAGATATTTATATCAATCTTAGCTCTCATCTGTATACTATTGAAGGAGAAACGATTTTTGCTGTTGCCAGTGATAGTCAAAACCTAGAAAAAGGCTTTTATGAAGCCATTCTGACAATACCAGGAAATTTACTGAATGATGGTAACTATATGTTGGATCTCATGGTTGTTAAAGATAAATCTGTAGTTGTATATCATTTAAAGGAAGGTCTAAAGTTTGAAGTTCACGATTATAGAGAAGAAACATTCTGGCATCAAAAGTGGCCAGGTATTATACGCCCTAGCTTACCTTTCACAATACAATATTTACAAAAAGAGCTATTATAGATGATTAATGTTACAAAGGCTTATCTTCCTCCTCTGGAAGTTTATATCGAGTATCTATAAAATAGTTAATAGACTGATACTTGATTTAGCAAAATCGACTGGAATATATCACTATAGAGAAGGATTTTAATATTTAGAAATAAAATATATGAAATTTATAACTGCTTTCACTAATGAGCTATTATTAAATATGTATAATAACTTTGAGGATAATTTTGATACTTATCGTTTCACTAAACAAAATCATTCTGTTAAAGAAAATTTTATCAGAAAACAAGTTAAAGAATATCTGAATAAGAAAAATTATTTTAAAGTTGATAAGAAAAATGATTCTATAATATCAACTATACAATCTTTAGATCCCTATTTTGAAGGATTAGAATATCTATATAATATCTTAAATTCTGAAGCGTCTAAGGCTTTGCTAACAAAAATTATTGCTTACAGAATTCTTGGATTTCAAAAAGTAAAGCTTCCTGTAAATAATTCAAACTATTGGAATTATCTTATCTCAATTGATAACCTAGCACAGAAAAACGATTTTGTTAAAATTAATTTTTTAAACTGGAATTTATATAAATATAACTTAGAATCTATTGGCTTTCCTATTCAACTTTATTATAACACAATGGGTATCCTAATAGATTTTGTAATAAAACAATATGAATACAGTGAAGGCTCTTTTTTAATAAAAGCAGAGGAAAATGATGTTGTTATTGATGCAGGCGGTTGTTGGGGAGATACAGCATTATATTTTGCCAATGAAGTTGGGAGCAAAGGTCATGTCTATACAATTGAATTTATTCCAAGTAATATAGAACTTTTATATAAAAATTTGCAGTTAAATCCAAGTCTCGAGAAACGGATTACAGTTGTTCCCAACCCTTTATGGAGTACATCAAATGAGCAAATATATTACATTGACAATGGGCCAGGAAGCCGTGTTGATTTTAACTCCTTAGGAGAAAATAATGAAACAACACAAACTATTACAATTGACGAAATTGTCCAAAAAAATAAAATCACAAAGGTTGATTATATAAAAATGGATATTGAAGGTGTAGAGTTATCTGCTTTATATGGAGCTAAAGACACAATATGTAAATTTAAGCCTAAACTTGCAATAGCCATTTATCATTCACTGGATGATTTTTTCAGCATTCCTAACTATTTAGAGTCCTTGAACTTGGGA
This sequence comes from Xanthocytophaga agilis, assembly GCF_030068605.1. Classification (NCBI taxonomy): domain Bacteria; kingdom Pseudomonadati; phylum Bacteroidota; class Cytophagia; order Cytophagales; family Rhodocytophagaceae; genus Xanthocytophaga; species Xanthocytophaga agilis. The sequence continues at coordinate 70,830 of NZ_JASJOU010000006.1, read as the reverse complement.
TATAAATTCTATTTAGGCCATTACACCATTCATGCAGAAGAAACTGTTTTATTTGCTATAGTATAGAGCCTTTTACAAATCATTTACTCTATATAATTAGGTAAAAAGTATATACTAATTACAAAATACTGAATATAAATCTGTAGTTGTATATCATTTAAAGGAAGGTCTAAAGTTTGAAGTTCACGATTATAGAGAAGAAACATTCTGGCATCAAAAGTGGCCAGGTATTATACGCCCTAGCTTACCTTTCACAATACAATATTTACAAAAAGAGCTATTATAGATGATTAATGTTACAAAGGCTTATCTTCCTCCTCTGGAAGAGTATATCGAGTACCTGAAAGGTATTTGGGAAAGGGTACATCTTACAAATCATGGTCCTTTAGTTATAGAGCTTGAACAAAGATTAAAAGACTATTTGGGAGTAAAACATTTGTTCTTTGTAAATAATGGTACAATTGCATTACAAATAGCTATTAAAGCACTGGATTTAAAAGGAAAAGTTATTACAACACCTTTTTCATATGTAGCAACGACCTCTTCATTAGTTTGGGAAAACTGTGAGCCTATTTTTGTAGATATTGAACCAGATTATCTTTGTTTAAATCCAGATCTCATAGAACACGCTATTACATCTGATACCTCCGCCATCCTAGCAACACATGTATATGGCAATCTATGTGATGTTGAAGTCATTGAAGAAATAGCCAGAAGAAATAATCTCAAGGTCATCTATGATGCAGCACATGCATTTGGTGTAAAATATAAAAATACATCTGTATTAAATTTTGGAGATATATCAACCTTGAGTTTTCATGCAACCAAAATCTTTCACACTGTAGAAGGTGGTGCTATAGTAACAAATAGCGATGAGTTGGCAGACAAAATTAGCTATATGCGTAATTTTGGACACAATGGGCAGGAAGCGTTCTGGGGTGTAGGAATAAATGGCAAGAATTCTGAATTTCATGCAGCAATGGGGTTATGTGTATTACCACAGTTTGCCAATATCTTAAGAAGTCGAAAAGACATGTATGAATATTATATCAATGCATTGCAAGAAGTTAATCTAAAGCTTCTTACTATTCGAAACAATACAGATTATAATTATGCATATTTTCCTGTCATTTTTTCTAGTGAAGAAGACCTTCTCCAAGTTCGTAAAACTTTAAATGAGGCAAATATTTTCCCAAGAAGATACTTTTATCCTTCATTAAACAACTTGCCTTACTTAACTTATCAAGCTACTCCTATAGCAGAGGAATTGTCTAAAAAAGTTCTTTGCTTACCCTTTCACACAGAAATTACAATGGAGGAAATAAATCAGATTACATCTTTAATCAAAAAGACAATACTATGTTAATAATAGGAGCAAAAGGATTTGCGAAAGAAGTATTAGAAATTGCTTATCAGATTAACTTAACTGACAATCTAGCTTTTTTTGACAATGTATCTACAGATATACCAGATATACTATACGATAAATTTCCTGTCATAAAAACTTTTGAAGAAGCATCAAATTATTTTACAAAATATGGAAATGGCTTCAATCTAGGCATTGGTAACCCTTCTAGTAGGGCCGCATTATACAAACGTTTTATTGAGTTGGGAGGGATACCTACTTCAATAATTTCTCCTTTTGCGAATATAGGACACTATAATAATAAGATAGGAGAGTGTGTTAACATAATGACAGGAACTGTCATTACTAATGATGTTACAATTGGTAGAGGTAGTCTTATAAATTTAAATTGTACAATTGGACATGATACAATTATGGGTGAGTTTTGTGAACTATCTCCAGGAGTTCATGTATCTGGTAATTGCCAAATTGGCGATTATTGCAATATAGGTACAGGAGCAGTGATTTTACCAAAAGTAAAACTAGGAAGAAACGTTATTGTTGGAGCAGGAGCCGTTGTAACAAAAGATGTAGATGAAAATACTCTGGTTGTCGGAATGCCAGCAAAGGAAATTAAGAAATTAAATCCAATATGAAAAAAGTAAGTATTTGCATGATTACGTATAATCATGCAAAATACATAGCTCAGGCTATTGAAAGTGTATTAATGCAGGAAACAACATTTGACTATGAGTTGGTTATTGGAGATGATTGTTCTACAGATAATACTAGAGAAATAATCCAAATTTATAAAAACAAACACCCTGATAAGATCCGTCTATTATTACCTGACAATAATTTAGGTATGATGCGAAATTTTACAACTACATTGAGTAGTTGTACAGGGGATTTTATTGCTTTATTAGATGGAGATGATTATTGGACCTGCTCTCAAAAATTACAAAAACAAATAAACTTTCTGGAAGCAAATACTGACTATAGTATCTGTTTTCACAAAGTAGTTCTCCATTATGAATCTAGAGAACATTTAAATTATGAAAGTAACAAAGATCAATCGGAAACATCTTCCTATAAAGATCTTTGCCTAGAAAATTACATTTCTACTCCCTCAATAGTTTTTTCCAGAAAAAACATTACCAAGCTTCCGGATTGGCTTATTAATGCCAAGGTAGGAGACTGGACATTAAGTTTGTATGTTGCTCAATTTGGTAAGATAAAATTTTTTAATGAGGCGATGGGTGTATACAGATACCACAATGGTGGTGTATGGTCTACTTTAACATATATTGAACAAACACAAAAACTTATAAACATATACGATTTCTTAAAAAAAAATCTTCCGTCACACTATATTCCATTCCTAGATAAAGGCAAAAAAAAGGCAAGACAACATTTATTTTCTCTCGTAAAGCCAGATCTTGTTCAGGAAAAAGAAACAGCGATCATCAATGGTAAAGTAGTTTATGCAGTAAAGATGCTTTTAAAATATTATCATTATAATACAGAACCTATACAAACTAAAGGTCCCTTTTTTATTCAAGAACTTTCTAGAATATTATTAGTTGGAGGATTACGGTTTCTTAAGAAGCAATAAAATATTGAATATATGATTGATAAGTATTAAGTTACCTAATAAATATTTTATTTATGAACTACTCAAATAGTAACAAGAACCCAAATAGAACACTTATTAAAAAAGAAACCTTCTCTTGCTTATCATTGATTATATTATCAGAAAATGCTCAATTCCATATTATTTGTAAGCCATGAAGCTTCCAGAACAGGAGCACCAATTGTATTACTTCATTTTTTAAAGTGGTTAAAACAAAATACAAATATCTATTTTGTAATTCTATTGAAAAAGGATGGAGAATTACGTTCTGAATTCGAGGCAATTGCACCCACTTACTTATATCCATTTCCGTATACTCCACTCAATGGACTTAAAGGAAAAGTTATAGGCAATTGGAATACGTATATAGGGTTGCCTAATTATTATAAAAATCTAAAAAAAGCGTTAGAAGCACATAATATTGGATTGATCTATGCAAATTCTATAGAAAGTGGAAAGCTTTTACATTTTTTATCCTTCTTAAACTGCAGAGTAATTACTCATGTTCATGAACTAGAATACGCATTTCACTTTACCCAAAAATATAATGATCCAGAAAACTTCAACTATCTTTTTGAATACACGAACCATTATATAGCTGTTGCTAATGTCGTAAAAAAGAATCTTGTAGAGCAACATAAAATAAAGGAACAGGTTGTTGATATAGTGTATGAATTTGTACCTGATAATATAACTCTTACCTCTAATTCTAGCAAGATAAAACAGTCTTTAAATATACCGGATGATGCCTTTATAGTTGGCTTATCAGGTACTATGGATCTAAGAAAAGGATTCGATTTACTCATACAATTAGTAAAAGAAGTATACTCACAAATTTCTACAAAGGATATTTATTTTATTTGGGTAGGTGGTAACTTTGATAGTGAGTATTATTTTGTAGCAAATATGGACGCAGAAAGAACAAATGTGAATAAGTTTATTCGTTTAATAGGACCACAAAAAGATCCTATCTCCTATTTTTCTTGTTTTGATATATTTACTTTGCTCTCAAGGGAAGATCCTTTTCCGCTGGTGTGTTTAGAAAATGCGTTATTGAGTAAACCTATCATTTGTTTTGAAGGAGGAGGAGGAATGCCAGAATTAGTAGAAGAGAATGCTGGCTTTGTAGTTCCTTATTTGAATATTTCAAGTATGGCCCAAAAAATAATATATCTGAAGCAGAATCCATCTATAAGATATACGTTCGGAGAAAATGCTAAAAAGAAAGTAGCTCACAAATATATAACATCTGCTTGTGCACCTCAAATTCTTAATATCATAAAAAAAGTCAATCCAGGTATTGAACAACCAGAAAACGCGCATAATCAATCGTCATAATATCTGGCGAATAGATTTTAAATCAATATTGTATATTTTCACAGGATTAATAAAAGAGTGCTACTCTTCTGTGTACAGTTAGCATATTTAAAAGAGCCCAAAGAAGATATCACGTAGGAATGAAAGTATTAACATCAACCACAAATAATTCAGCAGGTGGGGCAGCTAAGTCCTGTATACGATTACATCAGGCACTATTAGAGGATGGAGTATCATCTGAGCTACTTATGCTTGAACACCCACATAAAGAAATTCCTCATGGACATAGTTTTTATGAATTTCATGTAAATGAGCAGAGAAGAAAAAAGAAAAGTATTCCATTAAGCAAAAAAATCTATACAAAGGTTCTGTATGAATTAGGCAGAGATGAGGAAGCAATTTTTAATAAAAAGATGACTTATGAGGCAAAAATCATTAGTCAGAAAAAATATGGATCAGAAACCTTCCACTTTGCTCATTCACAATATAGAATAGAGCAACATCCTTTGTACAAAGAAGCTGAAATTGTTAATCTACATTGTATGATTAACAACTTTTTAGATTACACCACATTTTTTGCGAATAAGCTAAAACCTATAGTTTGGACTCTACATGATATGACACCATTCACTGGTGGCTGTGTCTATTCAGAAGGATGTGATGGATATATATCAGGCTGTACAAATTGTCCCCAGCTAAAAGGTACAGATAACTCAAACTATACAGCTGACACATTAAAAGTTAAGCAAAAATCTTTGGAGGGGATGAAAAACTTTACAATTGTATCACCATCAATCTGGTTATTAAATGAATCAAAAAAGAGTTCTTTATTTAAGGATTTCAGACATGAGCATATTCCATATGGATTAAACAGCAAAGTATTTAAACCCAGAGATAAAGCATATTCCAGAGATATACTTGGGCTTCCTGTAGATAAGCCTGTAATACTATTTGTTTCCCATAATATACATAATCAACGAAAAGGATATCAGTACCTATCAGATGCCTTGAAAGCGTTAAAGTTACAGGACAAAGTAACTTTATGCGCTGTAGGAGCCAAAAGTACTGAGTCAACCAATAATGGCTTTATTGAATTGGGAAGTTTTTCGGATGAACGTTTAATGAGTATGGTTTATTCTGCTGCTGATATTTTTGTTATACCATCTATTGAAGATAATCTTCCCAATACTGTCTTAGAATCTCTATTGTGTGGTACCCCAGTAATTGGATTTCCCATTGGTGGAATTCCCGACATGGTTAAATCTGGTGTTAACGGCTACCTATGTGATAATGTAAGTGTAGATGCACTGGCCAAACAACTAAACATTTTTATGGATAACCCGAAGATCTTTAATCGTGAGCAAATCCGGGATGAGGCTGTAAAAAAATATGATAGTTCAGTACAGTCAAGAGCTTATATTAAATTGTACAATGAACTACTTCAAAACAACTAATATTCTTAATAAGTCTTAGATAGCTTTTTTATGCATATACTCATTACTGGTGGGGCAGGCTTTGTGGGTTCTCATATAGCTATTTCCTTCAAAGAAAAATATCCACACTATAAGGTTACCTGTTTGGATAATCTTAAAAGAAGGGGATCAGAACTAAATCTAACACGATTAAAGGCACACGCTATTACATTTGTTCATGCGGATATCCGTAACCCTGAAGATTTAGAAGGCATTGAGCCTTTTGATTGTTTGATAGATGCATCAGCAGAACCATCGGTATTAGCTGGGCTTAACTCATCAATGACCCAGCTAATTAACAATAATCTGTTTGGAACCGTGAATTGTCTGGAGTTGGCTAAAAAATTCCAAGCAAAATTTATCTTTCTATCTACAAGTCGGGTTTATCCTATAGCCAGTTTGGAAAGTGTTGTAACCTCAGAACTTCCAACACGCTTTACCTGGCAATCCGCCCAAACTTTACCTGGCGTTTCTGAAAAAGGTATATCAGAAGATTTTCCACTTACAGGTAGCCGCTCATTTTATGGGGCTACAAAACTTGCTTCTGAACTACTTATTCAGGAATATTTTTCAGTCAACAACCTTCCAACAGTTATTAATCGATGCGGTGTTATTGGAGGTGCTGGACAAATGGGAAAAGTAGATCAAGGATTTATGGTTCTTTGGGTAGCAAGACACTATTGGCAACAAAAATTAAATTATATAGGATATGGAGGAGAAGGTAAACAGGTACGAGATGTATTACACCCAACGGATCTGTTTAAACTAATAGATATACAAATTCATAGCATTAAAACTTTTGCAGGAAAGACCTTTAATATAGGTGGTGGTTTGAAAAACAGTATTTCTTTACAAGAATTAACTACACTTTGTGAGAAAAGTACAGGAAAGGCTACTCTTATAGATAAGATAAAAGAAAATCGCCCTCTTGACCTAAAAGTCTATATTTCTGATTATTCACAAATTGAGACATTATGTGGATGGTCTCCTACTATTCCAGTGAGTCAAATTGTAGATGAAATAACAGAATGGATCCAGAAAAATGAAAGAATGCTCGAACCTATCCTAAATACCTGATTTTGCAAACTTTAATTTTATACTACATCCATTAACCTATTTAACAAGAATAAAGTATTATTGTAACTTATTATATTTTAATCACTTAGTAATTGTTTTTACATGAGTATAGTATGCATTACTGGCTCTGCCGGTTTAGTTGGATCAGAAGCTACTCGTTTTTTTGCAGGTTTAGGATTTGATGTAATTGGTATTGATAATAACATGCGTAAGGAGTTCTTCGGGGAGGAGGCTTCAACTGAATGGCAACGCCAACGTCTGGAGCAAGACCTTAAAGGACATTACAAGCATTACAATGTAGATATTCGAAACAAAGATGAGATCTTCTCTATTTTCAGGAAATATTCACATGATCTGAAGTTGATTATTCATACAGCAGCCCAACCATCACATGACTGGGCAGTAAAAGATCCTTTTACAGATTTTGGTGTAAATGCAAATGGAACACTCAATCTTTTAGAGGCAACCCGCCAGTTTTCACCTAATGCTGTTTTCATATTTACATCTACCAATAAAGTCTACGGTGATACTCCTAACCATTTGCCATTGGAAGAAAGGGAGCATCGTTGGGAAATAAATCCTAGCCACACCTATCATACAGGTATTAGGGAAGATATGAGTATTGACCAGACATTACACAGTCTGTTTGGCGCATCGAAAGTAGCAGCAGATATACTTGTACAGGAATATGGCAGATATTTCAGTATGAATACAGCATGTTTTAGAGGAGGATGCCTTACGGGCCCAAATCATTCTGGTACTCAATTACATGGATTTTTAGCTTACTTGATGAAGTGTACTGTAACGGAAACCCCTTACACTATTTATGGATACAAAGGCAAGCAGGTTCGTGACAATATCCATAGTGCAGATCTGATAAATGTTTTTTACGAATTTTATAAAGCACCACGTATTGGTGAAGTATATAATATTGGAGGTGGAAGATTTAGCAACTGCTCTATGTTGGAAGGAATTACAATTTGTGAAAGAATTACTCAAAAGAAATTAAACTGGAAATATTCGGAGCAAAATCGAATAGGTGATCATATCTGGTGGGTTAGTGATTGTAATAAGTTTGCTCAACATTATCCACAATGGAAACAAAAGTATAATGTTGAAGGAATCTTACAGGAGATCTATGAATTTAATGTTGAGCGTTGGTCTGTAGAATTAGAAAAATAGAATAATGAAAATTATTGCATTGGTTGACCCGCTATCGGGAGGACATCACACAGCGTATCTTAGAATATTTTCTGAAGTGTTAATTAACAAAGGCTACACTGTTTGGTGTTTCAAACCTGTAGAAGAAACATTAGAGAAGTGGATAGCAGATGTTCATCCAGATTGGACTCAGGACCAAATACGTAATTTCAATTATAGTTTACCAGATAAGACATTTATCTCTTTAAAGAGATTTAATGAGCCAGCTTCTATCTTGTATCGATGGAGGCATTTACATAAAACTATCGGGCAAGCAGAAAAGAAATATAACCAAAAAGTTTCTTTTGTCTTTCTTGCATGGCTTGACTCTTATTTGTCAGGATATTTGATACCTTTCTTCTTAGATATAGTATTCCCTTATGCATGGTCGGGTCTATATTTTCATCCAAGATATTTAAGAACATTAGCTCATACATTAAAGACAAAACCATCACCTTCAGATATAGATATTGCACTTACAGCGAATCACTGCCAAAACGTTGTTATTCATGATGAAGGTATTGTTACGTTGTTACAAACCAGAATATCAAAGGATGTAGTTTTATTTCCAGAGATCGCAGATGATGCTCCACCCGATAGTAATGAAAAAATAGCTAAACAAATAAAGGAAAAAGCAAAGGGAAGGATCATTATTGGCGCTATTGGGCTTCATAGGCATCAGGGCGTATTGACTCTTTTACAAGTTGCTCAAAAAGCGTCAAAAGAAAAATTCTTTTTTGTTTTTGTCGGCCAATTTATAACCTCTCAATTTCCCGGAAATGAGCTTCAACAGATTACATCTTTCTTTGATGAATTACCAGAAAATTGCTTCATTTATTTAGATAAGCTAAATGAAGGAAGCCAGTATAATGCAGTTTTTACAGCATTAGATGTTCCTTTCCTAGTATATGATAACTTTACAAGTGCTAGCAATCGGCTCACTAAAGCCGCTATATTTCAGAAATATGTATTAGCTCAGGATACATTTTGTGTAGGAGAGGATGTAAAGAAGTATCAATTAGGGGAGACTGTAGAGGCAGGCAATATTGATCAATGTATTGAAGCAATAGAAACTTTGTATGATAAAATAAAAAAAGAGCCTTTTCCTATAGCTAATTTCGAAGTATATCGTCAATTACATAGTATAGATCGGCTTGACGAAAAATTTGCAACTGTTTTAAGTAAAGTTTAAATACTATTATGTTTTCAACACCCGTTTTGTTTTTGATTTTTAATCGTCCAGATACAACTAGAAAAGTATTTGAACAGATTCAAAAACTCAAGCCCAAATACCTTTTTATTGCAGCAGATGCCCCAAGACTAAATAAAGAAGGTGAAAAAGAAAAGTGTGAATTAGTCAAAAAAATTGTATTAGACGGAATTAATTGGGATTGTAATGTTAAAACATTATTTCAAGAAGAAAACCTGGGATGTGGTTTTGGTCCTGCAACAGCAATAACCTGGTTCTTTGAACATGTTGAACAAGGGATTATTCTGGAAGATGATTGTGTTCCCGTGCAAAGTTTTTTTCCATATTGTGAAGAATTACTGCAAAAATACCAAGATAATGAAAAGGTTATGCATATTTCTGGCACTAGCTTTCAATTTGGTAAAAGGAGGGGAGTACATTCTTATTATTTCTCAATTTACCCTCATGAATGGGGATGGGCTAGTTGGCGTAGAGCGTGGTCAAGGTATAATATACAAATAGAAAATCTAGATGAATTTGCTGCCAATAAAAGTTATGAGATATTCCAAAGCAAAAGAGAACGTGATTATTGGCTTAGAATATTACAAACAGTAAAAAATAAAAATAATCATGAGGTAGATACCTGGGATTATCAATGGGCCTATATTATTTGGAAAAATAATGGAATTTGCATTACACCAAATCAAAATCTGGTCTCTAATATAGGTTTCTCACCAGACGCTACACATACTACACATCTCAATCATCCATTAGATAATATACCTTCTTTTGAACTAGATTATATCTCCCACCCTTGCGAATTAAAATTGAATCGTAAAGCAGATGCCTATATATTTCATAAAGCTATTCACAGGCGTTCCTTCAATCTCGCAAATAATATAAGAAATATCGCCTATAAATATTTTCCATCTATATGGCAAAAGATGAAAAAAATAAAAGAAACTTTAATCTTTACTCAAATTTAAGATCTAAGAACTATTCTTTTTTTACTAGGAAAAAATAATTGGATAATCAAATACCTGTTCAGATATACATTCTTCAACAAGGAGATTAGAAGAAAGTTATAGCAAAAACTTTTATAGTAGTATTTTATAAAATTAGGATCTTCTTTTCCAATATTATAAAACCCATTTAGACAGCCTATATTCTAGAAGTATATGATCAGATTATGAAGAAAATACTTATTTCACTTATTGATTTAATACTAAACCCTATCTATGGGAAGAAGCAATTTCAGTCTTTTTTTGGTTTGTTATATAGTATTAGCATCAAAGGTTTTAATCTCCGACACCGTTCTATAGATGACAATGGGGAAGAATGGTTAATTAAGAAACTACATAAGTATTTTACTAAGTATCACAGTAAGCCCCTGATTTTTGATATTGGAGCAAATGAAGGACAATACGCACAAAGCCTCATTCAGAATTTTGGAGAGAAAATGGAGTTGAAATCTTTTGAACCTTTACCTGAAACATTTCAGAAACTTTCTCGAAGACTTTCCTCCTACCCATATATCTCTTTATATCCATTTGGATTAGGAGATTCCCCTGAAGTTTTAACATTCTTTACTAGCTCACAGGACAGTACTTTAAATTCCTTGTATTCTAAAAGGGATGACATAGTTAATAGGTATGATGGACAAACACAAATTGAGATTAAATGTTTAAATGAATTTTGTTCTTCTGAAGCAATCTCTCATATCCATCTTATGAAAATAGATGTTGAAGGAAATGAACTAGCAGTACTTAAAGGAGGTAAAGAGCTTTTAGCATCACAGCAAATTGATTTTATTCAGTTTGAATTTGGAAGCAGGAATATCGATTCTCGAACATACTTTGAAGATTTCTTCAATTTATTAAATGATAATTATACTTTGTTCCGAATTATGCGCGATGGATTATATCCTATGTCTACTTATAATTATGATTATGAAATTTTTGCAATCGGAAACTATCTGGCAATTTCCAGAAAGATTAATTTAAATGACTTTCTCAAAAGTTAATCACCATTCGCTTTTATAATTATCATCATCTTTCTGTTAAGTAAAATATCAAAATTTTATAATATTCTTTCTCGAGCATTTTTAAAGTAGTATCTTTTGCAAGTAAACTATCTCTACTTATGAAGATTTACCGCACTACTACTGCCATTTTTATTGAAAATGAAGGAATAATATATGATTCACCTTATCATGACTGGGATACTCTGGTAAACAGGGATGAATTGTATGAGTTTCTACAATTAACCATACAAAATAAATATCCTGTAGGGGTTTCTGATATTCTTAATCAACATACCATTTTACCACCTATTGGTACACAAGAAGTATGGGCAGCTGGTGTTACCTACGTTCGTAGCAAAGTAGCTCGGATGGAAGAATCCAAAGATTCAGGAGGAGGTACTTTTTATGATAAAGTATATGAGGCAGATCGCCCGGAAATATTTTTTAAAGCAACACCTTATCGGGTTACAGGCCCTAATGAAAAGGTTCGTATTCGAAAAGACTCTGTGTGGAATGTACCGGAACCGGAACTAACTCTTTTTATAAATGCAAATGGGAAAATTGTAGGATATACTATTGGGAATGATATGAGCTCCCGCAGTATTGAAGGCGAAAATCCGCTGTATCTTCCTCAGGCAAAAGTATATGATGGCTCTGCAGGATTAGGTCCTTGTTTATATGTACCTCAAATGCCATTACCTATAGATACAGCAATCCAGATGGAGATCAAACGGGATAATCATCCTGTCTTCTATGGTAAAATAACTCTTGATCAAATGAAACGTCAGCATACAGAACTTGTTGACTATCTTTATCGGGAGTGTTCTTTTCCACAAGGATGTTATCTTATGACAGGTACAGGTATCGTTCCCCCTAATGAGTTTACATTACATAGTGGGGATGAGATCCTGATAAGTATTTCACCTATAGGACTACTTACTACAATAGTTGAGTAATCATATTCTTTTTCTTAAAAAGAGAAGCCTCATACACTATGTATGAGGCTTTATTATTATTTCTGCTCAGAAAAGTCAATCTAATACAAATGTTTTAATGGGCCACTAACATACATGGGATTAAACACTGATAGCTAGCTTAGACAATTCAGCAGATACTTTTAATCCGGCCTGGCGGGTAGAATTCTCATTCAATTCAAAGCGCCATTTGTTTTCTTTAATTACAAAGTTTATGTTACTACCTTTTTGAGCAAGCCCCGGTTTCTCTGTGATTAACAACACAGGTTTACCAGCAAGTTTAGATTGCACATTTTCGAAGTTAACCTGAGAAGGAACAAATAACATCTGGCAGTTAGTGATTGCATCAGCTGATTTAAACTTCGTTACAACGATCTTTTGTGTACCAGCCATTTTGCCATTGGTTATCTTTACCAATTCATCATAAATCGATGAGTTGCCAACTACGCCAATAACAAAATCTCCTGATTGCCCTGCACTTGGCCACTGTACATACTTGGTGAAGTTATATAAGAATACAGCATGAATACGGTAATCATTCTCCTGGGCCCAAAGTTTGTTGGGGAGAGCCAACAGCATTAAAACAAATAATAGAAGAGTTTTTCTCATAGTCGTTAATAAAAAGGGTTGTTGATTTTTAGACAACAAATATAGTTGTTCACTTACTTGCGAAAATCATGTTATTATCATCCAACCTACCTGTAGTAGTTTTTTGCTCTTTTGCATGATATTGATATCTATACTTTGATTCTCTCCTCTAATGAAATGTGAATGAACTATCTGTACTTTGCACGTAAGATTTTAGGTGATATATGTATTATTTCACCCTCAATAAGTAAAGTTTATTGATTAATTTTGTGTTTCATCTATCACTTATCCTACTTATCATGAGCATTTTTGACGGAGATCTCGTTTTCCTGATTTATGCATTCTGACTAGTAAGCTTATATACTATTTATGTTAGATAAATTAGAAGCTATTGAACATCGGTTTAATGAAGTGGGTCAACAACTCACAGACCCATCTATAGTTGCAGACCGCCATCGGTTTTCCAAACTCAGCAAAGAATATAAAGACCTCGAAAAAATTGTCAAGGAGTATCATGCCTACCAAACACTCTTAGGCAATATTGAGAGTGCAAAGCAAGTACTGGAGACAGAAAAAGATGAGGAATTCCGGGAAATGGCCAAAATAGAGCTTGATGAACTCTCCCCTAGAAAAGAAGAAATGGAACAGAATATCCGAAATCTTCTCATTCCAAAAGATCCCAATGATAGTCGAAATATCATACTGGAAATTAGAGGAGGTACTGGAGGAGATGAAGCAGCTATTTTTGCAGGAGATCTTTTCCGTATGTATCAACGTTTTGCAGAGAATCAGGGCTGGAAAATAGATCTTGCAGACTTTACAGAAGGAACTATGGGAGGGTATAAAGAGATAACAGCCACAATATCAGGTGAAGACGTATACGGAATGTTAAAATATGAATCGGGTGTACATCGGGTGCAACGAGTTCCGGATACAGAAACTCAAGGACGTGTACATACTTCAGCTGCAACAGTTGTAGTGATGCCAGAGGCTGATGAGATTGATTTTGAACTCAGAGAAAGTGACATCAAAATGCAGTTTGCCCGAAGTGGTGGAGCAGGAGGTCAGAACGTTAACAAAGTAGAAACAAAGGTAATGCTGACGCACGTTCCGACAGGAACAGTTGTAGTATGCCAAACAGAACGTTCCCAGTTAGGAAACCGTGAAAAAGCGATGCAGATGCTTCGTACCAGGTTGTATGAAGAAGAAGTTCGGAAACAGGAAGCGGAGATAGCCAGTCATCGGAAAAGCCTTGTATCAACAGGTGACCGCTCTGAGAAAATACGGACGTATAACTATCCTCAGGGACGGGTAACAGATCATCGGATTGGCTTCACAGTCTATAATCTGCCTGTTGTAATGAATGGAGAGATTTTACCATTTATTGAGCAACTCCGAATGGCAGATAATGCTGAAAAATTGAAAGAAGGAGCAGTGTAAGAAAAGCATAGAAATGCAGTAACTATGTATTCTTCCAATGGCATCGAAGCAAAATAATACTGTATATTCCCGATCAAACCACGATTCAACCCTATCTATTTTTATTCTACAGCGAATATTTAGGCTATTTTCGAATTAAAATACTTGTGAGACTTATGCGTTTTCTCGGGAAATACATTTGCTTATTAATTCTGCTTACACTTTGTATAGTATCTTGTAAACCTCAGGATGAAATTCTGACCGACAATCCTAAACCTGTCACATTTTCAGAAGATGCCATTGTGTTTGATACTGTCTTCACTGCCCTCACCACCACAACGGAATACTTCTTTGTCCGAAATCCTAATAAAAATGCAGTTCTTATAAAGTCTGTACATTTGGGAAATCCAGCATCACCTTACTCTGTTATCATAAGTGGCCGCCCAATCACCTCTGCCAAGAATATTGAGTTACGGGGAGGGGATAGTTTACTCGTTATGGTTAAGATGGATATTCCTTCCAAAGATTCATCCAAAGCATTTGTATTGTATGACTCTCTGATGTTTGATATGCAGGATACTATGCCTAATATTAAGTTACTCGCATGGGGACAGGATGCAGTTTTTGTAAAAGAAAAACAACTGAGTTGTAATCAAACCTGGACAGCAGAAAAACCCTATATACTATTTGACTCTGTTATCGTTTCTGAGAATTGTCAGTTAACTATTGAAAAAGGAGCAAAAATTTATGCTTACAATAATGCGGCATTGGTTGTAAATGGTACACTTAAAGCCAATGGAACAATCAGTGAACCTATTCAGTTTATGGGATTCCGGCAGGATGGTGACTATAGGGAAGCATCAGGTTTATGGACAGGATTATCATTTCGAGGTTCAAATAAAGGGAGCTTATTAAATTTTGTCCAGATACGTAATGCAACCAATGCTATCTTTATAGACTCACCAGATACCGATTCTGAAACAGATGTAACGATACAAAATACCATTATTCAATATGCTCGCCAGTCGGGAATTTTAGGAATTGAATCTGATATACATGCAATTAATACACGTATTACACAATGTGGTGAATTTTATTTTGCAGGGCTAGGAGGAGGAAATTATCGTTTATGGCATTGTACGTTAGTAGGTACATACTATTTACTCCAGCGAGAAAATGGAGCATTGCTCTTTTCTGACTATGTAAAATTTAATAGTGTTGATCGGGAAAACAATCTCTTCTGTGAAGTAAAAAATACGGTTGTATGGGGTACTCTGGCCAATGAAGTAGACTTTGTTCAAAATACAAATTATACCTTTACTCAGAATTTTTCACATAACCTGCTAAAAACGCCTGCGAATGCATTGATATATAATGCAACTAATCTGCTTTCCATAGATCCGGATTTTACCAGTATTACACAACTCAATTTTTTACCTCAGGAAGCATCACCTTTAGTTGATGCAGGAGAAAATCTTGGAGTGACATCAGATCTTAAAGGAAAACCCCGGGATTCTAAACCTGATATCGGGGCTTATGAGAAATAAGAAAGTTAATAACACTCCATTGTCACATATACATTTGTAAAATCCCTTTTTGCTAACTTATCTTTCTCTATTAAAAAGTAAATTCGCCCTCCATCAACCCAATTCATTTTTGTATTATCATCACTATCTAATTGAAAGAGCAGACACCATTGATTAATTTTAGCAATATCTCCATTCCTTAATTTATTCCAATCCACAACCTCCGTTACTGGACCAGATTCAATATACTCAGATTGAATGGGAGTAGCATAACCAAGAAGTAAATGCCGGCTAATATGTTCTTTCTCATTAAGTAGTAATTCCTGGTCATAAAAATAGTTGTCAATATCCAATACAACATCCTCTTCCTTCGAATAATCTCCACTAAGAGCTTTATATAAAGCTGGCCAATAAGGAAGTGTATATTCTGTTCTTATTGACACACTACATGCAGGAAATATTTTCCGCTCTTCTCTTGTAAATATTCGCTGCAACCAATTTCTTTTCCCTAGCTGTGATTCTATAGGTGCAGATCTTCGTATTAATGTTGTAGTATCGCCATCAAAATACATCACATGACCATGATCATATATAGCAAAGAAATACAAAATGCCAGTTATGGGTAACATCTTCTCTTTATCCCAATCTTTTACTTCCTCTAATTTGATTTGAGCGACAAACCATAATGGTTCATTTGTATATTTTGAGGTAGGCCATTCAAACTCCGGTGGTAAATCTGGATATCCACCAATTTTAGTATAACCAATAGGAATTTCGGCTTCGCTTTTTACCTCAGTGTGTAAACGGATTGTAGGTTTGATCATTTGAAGAGCTACCTGTTGATACTTTTCTTTGAAGTTCTGACAAACAAAATTTTCAAAGGCTTGCTTTTCCATCGTGAGAGTCGGCTTATTGAGGTAATTTCTTTTTTCCGGTTTTTACCATATAAAACCATCCTACCAAAGTAATGATGCCCATCACATAAAACGCCATTCCAAATTTGGAGGAATCATTGTCATATAACCAAGCAGATAACAGGGCACCCAAACCAATACCTGCTTCTAACGCTATATACATAGTAGCAACTGCTCGTCCACGGCCATCTTCGGGAGCTAAATCTATAGTCCAGGCCTGTACTGTAGGCGAGCATATTCCCAAAGCTATCCCATATACAACAGAACCTGTTAGTAAAAACAAAGGAGAATCTGCTAAGCCGATTAGAAGCATTGAGAAAGCCATTAATGAAACACCTACCTTCATTACGCTTTCACGACCATGACGGTCTGAGATTCTTCCAGCTCCAAAACGTGTTATTAAAGATGATAAAGTAAAACATGTAAAAAATAACCCCCGGTTATTGATACCTAAATATCTACTTAAATCTGGTCCTATTGTCAGAATGGCACCATAGCAAAAGCAAAAAAGAAAATAGACTATAGAAGGCCGCAAAACAGCAGGCTCATACATATCTTTCCATGAAATCTTCAGATGTTTTAATTGAAAACGCTCTCTTGTAATCAAAGTTTCTTTCATTCCCATCAGGATGGCAATAGACATAAGCGCTAGGCCTGATGAAGAATAGAACATTACATTTCGTGAAAAGGTAATTGTAAACCAATCTCCAATAGCAGGTCCGATAGAAGAACCTAATGTACCACTCATCCCCAATAATCCCATAGCTTCCCCTAGTCGACTAAGAGGTACTATATCTGCTACATACGCAGATGTTGCGGTTGGTTTAAATCCTGTTGAAAATCCATGAACTAGTCGCAATAACAAAAAACCAGCAATTGTATGGAAAATAGGATACAGGAATCCACAAATAAAACATACAAGAGACCCAAATGCCATAATAGGGACTCTTCCAACAGTATCAGTCAGTTTCCCACTGAAAGGTCTGGATAATAATGCTGTTAAAGTAAATAGACTGATGATCAACCCTTTGTATTCAGCTCCACCTAATTCCGTTAAGTAATCAGGTAGCTCGGGAACCATCATATTAAAGCTGGCAAAAAATAGAAAAGAACTTAAACACAGTAAACCAAAGGAAACTGTAAACAGACGTGGTTCTTCTATAACAGGAGATTGAACAGACACAATGCAATGAGATGTTTTCGCTGCGCAAAGATATTGTTTTTACTGTGTATTCATTTACCAAATTGTTAAACATCTCATCGGCTTTTTCATTATTTTCAGGGGATTAATGCTGAAAATAATGAAAAAGCTTTTATTCTTCCTGCTTACTACTCAAGTATGGGCACAGTTTAATCCAGAGAAGCCAGAACTTTGCCAGGGAGCCTTTTTTACAGAAGATCAGGCAGTGAAGGTTCATCAGCAGTTTGGCCAACTATATACTGACAAAACTTCTTGGGAACAACGAGCCAATTTGATCCGTAAAGGCATTTTGGAAGGAATGAATCTATCGCCTCTTCCTCAGAAAACAATACTAAATCCTATTGTCCATAGCAAAAAAATGCTCAGTGGCTACTCAGTGGAGAATATTGCCTTTGAAAGTCTGCCTGGTTTTTATGTAACAGGTAATCTGTATCGTCCATTAAAAAAACAAGGCAAAGTGCCTGTGATACTCTGTACTCATGGTCATGGGAATAATCCTGATGGGCGATTTCATGAACAACTACAAAACCGATGTGCAACATTAGCCCGAATGGGTGCCCTTGTATTTGCCTATGATATGATAGGTTATGGTGATTCAAAGCAGTGTATACATAAGATTCCGAAAGCATTGCAATTACAAACATGGAACAGCATTCGTGCACTGGATTTTTTATTGTCATTGCCAGAAGCAGATCCCAACCGGACAGCTATAACCGGTGAATCAGGAGGAGGGACGCAAGCCTTTTTGCTTACGGCTATTGAACCACGAATTACGGTTTCTGTACCGGTTGTTCAGGTGTCAGGCTATTTTTTTGGTGGTTGTGTCTGTGAAAGTGGTATGCCTATACACAAGCGGTCTACTCATCAAACCAGCAATGTAGAAATTGCAGCACTGGCAGCACCACGTCCTATGTTACTTGTTTCAGATGGTGCAGACTGGACCAAATATACTCCAGAATTAGAATATCCCTATATTCAAAATATCTATCAATACTATAATGCTGGTAACCTGGTTGAAAATGCACATTTCGCCAATGAAAAACATGACTATGGTCTATCCAAGCGTTTATCCGCTTATTCATTTCTTGCTAAACATTTGAAACTGGATTTACACAAAGTAATGAAGGACGGACAGGTTGATGAAAGCACGAATACTATTTTATCAGCCACTCAACTTGCCGTCTTTGATAAAAGTCATCCTCGGCCAGAGAATGCGATAATAGGAGAAGATGCAGTAATGCAGCTTTTAAAATAATAATCGAATTCTCTACAGCAAAGTATGCGTAGGCAAAGAAAATATCAAAAATTTGATCGTATACGAAAGCCATCAGATTTCTGATAACCTCGAATCATTACCAGAACTTCGATATTTTTATAAATTAATCAGAGTTTTGATCTCTTTTTAATTTGTGACATAAGATACATACAACAAATATTTTATCAGAATTCTGATTACTTCAATTTACATTGGAGAGGAAAGTATTGACACAGATTCTTTCATGGTCAACTCCATTTCGAAAAGGGATGATATATGTTTAAGTAATAAAGCTTCAACTTCAGCCATATTGGGTACCTGACCAATTTCTTTAGCTAGGGAAGTAACTGCTTTATCAGAAATACCACAAGGAATAATGTTATTGAAATAAGAAAGATCTGTAGTAACATTTAGTGCAAGGCCATGCATGGTAGCCCAACGACTGGTTTTTACACCCATTGCACATATTTTTCGTGGTTGCTTTTGTTCTACGTAATCGATCCATACTCCTGTTAGACCAGTTATTCGTCCTGCATCTATTTCATAGTAAGCTAATGTACGTATAACCGCCTCCTCGAGTAGACGCATGTATTTATGGATGTCGGTAAAAAAGTTTTCCAGATCAAGAATAGGGTATACAACAATCTGTCCAGGTCCGTGATAGGTAATATCTCCTCCACGATTACTATGGTAATAGGTAGCACCTATGTCTGCAAGAGTATCTACTGCATGCAATAAGTTATCCGCTTTACCATTTCGTCCTAATGTGTACACATGAGGATGTTCACAAAATAACAGAAAATTGGGCGTCTCTAATTGGCTTTCTGGTGGCAGATCACGATTCTGTGTTTTTACATCCAGGATCTGCTGAAACAATTCTGTTTGATAATCCCATATTTTCTGATAATCAGCCAATCCTAAATGCTGATACTGCACACTTTTATTGATTTTTGGATTCATATAAGCACATAGATAATGATACTTTTACTTAGGAAAACATATGTCATTTTCTGAAAGTTGCACAAAGGTATAACTTCTGCTACAATAGAACATTGTAATCCTATAAAGTGTAACCTGTAGCCATTGAAGTTGTCTAGGATAATTATTGCTTACTCATCTGGTCTTTTAATTCTGAAATATTTTTTAGCACTAGCGGATCTACATTATTTTCCTTTGCCAGATAGAAAGATATCCAGTCAAACAGATTAATAGCATATAACATCTGTTCTAATAGAGAATTTCCATATAATAAAATTACCTCTATGATTCCTGCTGAGTGTTTATAGATGATCTGACGAGTTTCATCAATTCGTAATTGAATACGCGGATGATCAAGAGTTGTAGTCAGCATTACAATCATAGCACTTTCCAATAGTGTAGCAGCATGCATCCATCCTTCTATCTCATTGTGATTCAATTCCGGAATTAGATTGGTATGGGCAAACTGTTTACTAGTTGTATTAATTTGTTGCTGAAGCCAATGTAATACAGGTCCAAACTTCGCATCTCCATAGATTATAGGAAGTTTTCCTTTTAAAAATTCAGCCACATTTTTAGCACCATCATCAATAAAGTATTCTCTTTCATCAATCAATTCAATAGCTGCTTCAATCTGAGGAATAAACCAGTCTGAAATAAGAGAATACTGTTTAAGCAAAAATAATAATTGGATAACCGAGTATCCAATAAAAGCTCTTGAATGCAGTTCTTTAAATGGAATCTTAGCAATTGTAAGTCCATTCTGCTGAGCAATTTCGAGTAATTTACCCCCAGTAGTAAGACAGACTATTGTTGCATTCCGAACAATAGCTTGAGTTAATGTAGATATGACTTCTTCTGTTGTTCCTGAAAAAGAAGATGCGATAAATAATGTATGCTCATTGACAAAGGCAGGGAGATCATAACTTTGAAGCAAGACCACAGGTATCTGTATACTATCAGCAGTTACAGAGTGAACTATAGAAGCTCCAGTTCCAGAGGCTCCCATACCTGCAATAACTACATTTCGGATTTCTTTAACTGGTGGTTTTACAACAAGATCTTTTCCAAGCTCTAATCCACGCCTCAATTGATTCAAGTATCCTTTTAAGAGATCTTCCATTCTAAAATTTATTTACGTAAAGGCGTATTATAGTATATATCTGCATTAGGCATTAGCCAGAGATTTTAGTTGTATCAAAAGATTTTGTAAAGCAAAGGATTGTTTTAAATTCACTATGATTAGTCTGTCTAAAACATCTTTCTTGGCTAAACTATTTTTCTCTGATTCAAAAGGAAAATCATCTAGCCATACAAAGGACTGAGTATAGTCAATACATTCAGTTTTTAATGTATCCCAGTTCGTAGGCTTTACTTGTTTTAGTTTTTCAAGATATTCACTCGAATAAAATTTTGACAGATATGTAATAGCTGTATCAGCATGGCCTTTGCAATGTGTGGTAAGCCAATAACAATCAAAAGTAGCAAGTACATAATCCAACAGCTCATACACTCCATCAGGGAGTTTCTGGTCTTTGGTCAATAAGACACCATCTATATCCAGATATAATCTTATCATTAGCTATGAAATATTCCAAAACCAAACAAACTGGCAATCGGGGGGAAGACCAAGCAGTAGAGTGGTTGCAAAGTAAGGGATTTGAAATTGTTACACGAAATTTTCGATACAAACGCGCGGAGATAGATCTGATAGTTCGTAAGGATGCTTGTTTGATATTTGTAGAAGTGAAAACTCGTTCAAGCACGGAGTTTGGCGAGCCTGAAACATTTGTATCCTCTACACAACGAAACCAAATTCATGCAGCAGCTGATGAGTATATTCATAATACCAACTGGCTGCATGACATTCGTTTTGATATCATTGCAATTACTCTTGGCAATTCTATAGAGCTTGTCCATATTGAAGATGCCTTTTATTGATATTGTCTATGCTTCATCAATCCGTTTTTTTAAGCGTTGTAACAAATTTTCGCCAGCTGGTAGTAATCCCGAAGCTTTATTAATCACTATCGGAGCAATCGGTTCTACAACTGGATACACGAATGTATGCTCCTGAGCATCAGCAGGGATTCTGATTCCTATGGCTGTAATCAACCAAATCACTACACTTGCACCAAATGCCCACAGAGTCAGGCCTACTATAGCTCCTGCAATACTGTCAAAACTTCCAATCAGAGTATACTTCCAGGCATTACGCAGCATTTGCCCCAGTTTGGTTACCAGAAATATAATAGGAAAGAACAAAGTTGAAAAACCAATGTAAGGAAGTATTCGACGTGGCACTCCACTTAGATAAGGAGCAAGCCATTCTATACCAGCATGTAATAATCGAAATCCAAGAACGACTGCTATCACAAAGGCAGCAATCGCAACAAATGACATCAATAATCCTTTTTTATATCCATTATATGCTCCCCAGATTAATGGTACTAATAATACAATATCTAATGTTTTCATCTTTTAGGTTGTAGTAGTCTATATTTTACTCTTATTGAGCATTTTCTAAAGCTTATGTGCTAACGCGAAAAAAAACCTTTCCAATACCTTTATCATAATAACACTGTAAACTCTCCATGATGTTTGCAATATCTAACAGAAACTGATCTCCTGTCAAATACTCTATATACATATCTTTATTTTCTTTTTCTATAGCATAGTACCAATCAATACTCTTGATAAAGTCTGGATTATTAATGATTTTTTTCTGAAATCTTTCAGCAACCTTCAAAACCTTTTCTGGATTTTGCATACATTTCTTTATATATACCTTCTGTTCCTTTCTATATTTGAATTCTTCTGCATGTGCCTCATAGCCATCAAAATCATCATCTTCTTCCATTTCTGCAATTTCGGAATACATGAGATGATACGAAAAAGGTTTAAGGTTTATCTTAAGAATATCCTGTATCTGTCGAAACACCGAATCTTCATAATCACGATAATTTCGGGTTAATACCAACCAGTATGTAGATAATTGAAGATTTGATCCACAGTCTTCTGTATAATCCCAGTTTGGATCAGCATCGATACTTATAGATATCCCCATTGTAATGATAATTTTTCACCCTTCAAATACCTTATTCAATTCCATTCGGAGACCCATCATCTCCTGTAATGGGAATACAATCGTTTTATCATATTGGCTTCTTACCCAGCCAGGTGCATTGGCAGACATATAATCGGAGATATTCTCTTTTACAATGTCAGGGTGCATATGTAGTATTGACTCTATCAGAAAAGACACTGTATTTCCATAATTATAGGAAGTAAGATCACTACACATAGCTTTCACTACATACTGTGTGAATGCAAATGACCACTGATGTTCTTTCCTTTTAAGTAACTCTTCTCGCAATCGTTGTGAGTCAGTAGCAGTATTGGATAAGTCTATGTGTTTGAGATAAAACTCTTCCAGTTCGGCATCTGATAGATAACCCAGTAAATAACTCACATGAGTTTGCTGAATAGTATAAACATCTTTATAATATTCTAACCAGCTTCTAGCCCAGGTACTATTGTTATGATAATATGCTGCCTGCGCCAATGCTACAGTATATAAGGCAATTGTATCCTCTTTTGCTTTATCTTTCTTTTTAGTAAAACCATCTCCTTTATTAAATGCTTCCATTATCTGGACAGGAGAGGCTGACAGATGTTGTTCCCATAGTTGAGGAGGAATACGTGAAATTATTTCATACAACCATCCTTCAACATCCACATACACATTTTTATTGTGGCTTTCTTCCAGAATACCTAGCCGTTCCCACATAGTTTCCTTACACAAAAAATCGTCTCCTTTTTCAGGAATGGCTACAGCTATGTTTTCAGCAGAAACCAGTCCCAACAATTTTTTGTCTGTTTTCTTATAAACATAACGTTTCGCTTTTTCCCAGATTTCCTGGCTTAGCTTCGATTCAGGCAGGCTTAGTAACAACTCAACTACTTGCTTAAGTAGATCAGGTGTAGCGTCTTTTTTCTTTTGGCGTACAGTTTGTATTTCATCGAATACTTGCTGCAGAAAAGGTTCATCATCTGAACTCAACTGATTTTTCAGTACAGCAATCAACTCCAGCTTTGTCTTAGCAGTTTCTTGTACCCAGGACTTTTCCAAAAGCTCACGTGCCTGTGCTGGATTAATTTTCCGAATTTCTTCAAGAGCAGTTTTTCTCTCTGTTGCTTTCCCTTCTTCCCATAAAAGAAGATAGTTTGTTTCTTTCAGGTAATTCCACTCTGAATTAAACTGAGTCATCCACAATCCCCGCTTACCTGCAATCTGCCGGATCTTCGTTTGCAAATGCTTGTATTTTTTATCCAACCCCAGATTTAACATTACTAACAATAAATCAGGTGTGATAATCCATGATTTACGAATAGCCTCATCTAACCATTTTTCTACTAAAGCCTGATTTCCACTATCATATGATAATATCTTCCGTAATAATGAAATTGCAGGAGTAGAAGCATAGGAAAAAACTTCCGTTTCTGCAGGCAGACCAACAGTAACTTCCAACTTTTCAGGCATATTACCTGCCTTTCTATAGAAAGAGGCTAGTGCAGCTACCTTATAAAATAAAGCCTCTTTATCCTTCTTATCAATTTGTGATAAACTGTTTTTTATTGTTTCTGGTAAGAGATTTTCATCAAATGTCTGCTTGTCTGTTCCTAACAAAGCAGTATTTACCAGATCGTTCCAGAAATCGGCCATATAGCTATTTTTTAAGTCTTTAGAGATATCCCCTAAGGAGATTATATTATCTCAAATATTTTCTCAATTACTAGTTCACTAGTTTTCCATACCTGAAAAGTCCATTGTCCTTTTACCAACTCATACTCATGTTCAAATGTTACATGCATGTATTGATAATAAGGCGTAGTATAGATGAATGTATCTGTTTGACTTGTTGCACTCATTCGGGTAAGCGAATTTTTCATTTCAGGATGGAGAATACGCAAAGTTACTTCAATATCGACCTCTCTGTGAGAATTATTTACCAGGAAATAAAAGCTGATTCCAAAGCTAGTTCCGATCTCAGCTTTTATCTGATCTGTGTTATTCAGGAAGACCGGATCATATTTATCCTTCGCCTCATGACGATACCCATTTAACAAAGTAGTATCTATAATCTTTACATAATCATCTGATTGTAAGTTAATATCCAGAATCCCATACTCACCCAATGCAGCAGTAAACTCTTTTTCAATGAGTAACAATCTCTTTATTCGCCTATATAAATTCATTCTTTTCTGGTTAGACAGCAACTTCCTATAGCTTATTTTCAGGTAGACATTCTATTGTCGCCAAATAAATGATGGCAGGAATATCCGCAAAGGAGAGTAGCTTCGGACTCTTTTCATATATATATTCATTATATGAATTCAGGCAATTAAGATACTGTTTGCCTTTTTTCTTTATTGCTCATTAACATTATATGGATTTAATATCATAGCTGATAAAGTTCACTAAAGAAAAGTTTATTAGATCAGTTTGTATTTGCCATCTACCCAAACCCCTAATGGTACAACCGTATCTTTCTGCCGAAGAAAAGACATGTGCACAGATGCCCCACCTGAGATAGCCAGAATCTGATATAGCTTTTGAATATCAAAGTCAGCTGGCAATGGCATAATATATCCATCGGAATCTCTCAGATGCCATTTTGAAGCATGTGTTACAGGAAGTAAATCCTTTACAAATAAAGGAATATTGTCAGCCCAGGGAAACTTGCTCAAAATTTGTGTGTAATATTCCTGAACTGCATCCCAGTTGCCAAACATTTCAGGAATGGAAAATTGTGTAGAGTTGGAGCCCACCATTTTAATAGCTGCTCTCAAAGGATAATTACCAGGATAAAAAACCAGTTCAGCTTGAGTAGCAGTACCCGGCACTACCAAATTCTGAATAGGAGCACTTCGATAGGCAAAATTTAGAATCAGGGCAAATCGTTTGGATTGTGTACCATATAGCCAATCGCGTTGAATGGTTAGGTCTTCGTCATTTACTTCACGCTGTCGGCCTAATACCAGCCAGATATCTTTAATTTTCTCAGCAGCAGCATCTTCTAAAAGCTCCTTCTGATTACGAGAAATGCCAATCAAACTTTTTACATCTTCCTGCACCAAAGTAGGTAAAGCATCTATATTTTTTACACCTTCTAACAGCATGAATATTTTGGTAGCCTGCTGTAGTGCTTCTCCTTGCCAGGTATTTCCAGAAAAATAATTAATCTCCTGAAATTCTTTGACCATATTTCCCAATCCTGGTGCTTTCGCATCAACCATCCGGGCTGCCGTTTTTTTCCAGAACTGTGGCCCCTTTTCAGGAAATGCTAACAAACCTCCACGTAGCAAATCCTTTACCCATAGATCCAACTCTGCAACCCCACCAGCAATTTCTTCCAATCGTTTATTTTGCCTTTTTTCTTTTGCTTTAGCCTGTTTAGCAACTGTTTCAACATCTGCTTCAGGTTTAGGTTCTGTAGTAGCAGGCTTGGATGCTCGTTTATCCATCCACTCTTTTACCCAGACAGGCTCATTTTCAGTCTTGGTAAAATCTGCAAAATTTCGGGTAAACATCAGGTATAGACCTAGTCCATGTTTGCAGGGAAACTTACGACTAGGGCAACTGCATTTAAATGCAGTATTTGTAAGATCAATCTGGCTGCGATAAGGGGTACTGCCACTTCCTTTGATTTCACCCCATAATACCCGTTCATTATAAGCAAAAGAAACCCATTTGGATGTACCGGCAAGTCCTTTTCCAGCAGCCAAAGAAGCTGTGTCCGGCGATAACTGAGCAATTTGTTCTTCCGTTAGCTGATTCATATCGTATTACTAGACTGGTATAATGCCAGTATATAAACAAGATTTTATGGCATGAAATATACTATTTTTTTGACACACCAATGACTAAAACAACCTTACCTAATCCTTATTTTCAGGAAAAATCCTGATACAATCAGCATAATAGTAAAGTCTGTATTTCCATCAAAGTTTTTACAATGAAATACCTTTTAGAAATAGCCTGGTGAAATTTTCCATATCTGCTCAGGCAATTGATAATCTTCCTGTATATCAGTTGTTTTTATTCGTCTGCTAAATAATTATAGTTACTCCCTTTATCGATTTGTGCTCTCTACTTACAGAGAATTTTATTGTATCACAGGTACATTATAAAAACAGTTTGCTAATTACTGGTTTCTGTCTAATTTTGTTGCCTTCTAAATGCATTTATTCTATTGGTTCTCCTTCTAAGGTATACCAATGACCAACTAACAGATAACGAATAACTCAAAATCATACAATGAGAGAAATTGCATTCCGCGAAGCCTTGCGCGAGGCCATGTCTGAAGAAATGCGCCGCGATCCCAACGTGTTTTTGATGGGAGAAGAAGTTGCAGAATATAATGGTGCTTACAAAGTAAGCCAAGGTATGCTGGACGAATTTGGTGCAAAACGTGTGATTGATACCCCCATTGCTGAATTAGGCTTTGCAGGTATTGGGGTAGGAGCAGCAGCAAATGGTCTTCGTCCTATCATTGAGTTTATGACATTCAACTTTTCGCTGGTTGCAATTGATCAGGTTATCAATAGTGCGGCAAAAATGATGTCTATGTCTGGTGGACAATATTCTGTACCTATTGTATTTCGTGGACCTACTGGAAATGCAGGTATGTTGAGTTCTCAACATAGTCAAAACTTTGAAAACTGGTTTGCTAATACTCCAGGTCTGAAAGTAGTTGTTCCTTCTAATCCATATGATGCGAAAGGATTATTAAAGTCATCTATCCGTGACAATGATCCTGTAATATTTATGGAATCAGAATTGATGTACGGAAATAAAGGAGAGGTTCCAGAAGAAGAATATTTGATTCCACTGGGAAAAGCACACATTAAAAAAGAAGGAAAAGATCTTACTATTGTTTCTTTTGGCAAAATGTTGTGCGACAACCCTCAAACCGGAGGTGTGGTAATGCCCGCTGTTGCCGAACTGGAAAAACAAGGTATTTCAGTAGAAGTAATCGATCTACGTACTGTACGCCCTATTGATTATGAAACTGTTATCAACTCTGTAAAGAAGACTAACCGACTAGTTATTGTAGAAGAGTCATGGCCATTGGCATCCATCTCTTCAGAGATTGCCTATAATGTACAACGTTTTGCTTTTGATTATCTGGATGCACCTATTCGTCGTGTAAATAGTATGGATCTTCCACTACCTTATGCACCAACCCTAATTGAAGCAATTCTTCCAAGTACCAAGCGAATCATTGAAGCATCTAATTCAGTTTTATATCGATAGTAGGAGTTAGAAATGCTTAACACTTATACACAAAACCTGATCTACTTAGATCAGGTTTTATTTTTGATAGTATTTCAATCCATCTTTTATATCTTTAAGGGAAATAGCCTGATCAATGATAGGCTCACCAATAGCTTTTAACAATACACACTGTATTTTTCCCCCTGCATTTTTTTTGTCCTGTAATGCTAGCGGTGCAATTGTTTCCATATCAGTTTCCTGAATATCTACTTTCCCATAAATTGAAAAAATAAATTCTTCAATTTGCATGAGCGATTCTTCAGAAAGTAGCTTTCTTTTATAGGATAGATACGCCTCGGCTATCATTCCAATAGCAATGGCTTCGCCATGAAGTAGTTTCCGCTTAGGTTTTTCCAGAAAATAACTCTCTACTGCATGGCCAATTGTATGGCCAAAATTCAGAATCTTCCGCAATCCTTTTTCTGTAGGATCCTGTTCTACTATAGTCTCTTTCACCTTCACAGAATGTCTAACCAATTCATTCCAGCTTTGTTCTTCCAAATCCTTGCGTCTTATTTCATCCCACATCTGACTATCTGCAATAAGACAATGCTTAATCACTTCCGCAAAGCCAGAACGAACTTCTGCATACAATAAAGTTTGAAGAAAATCAGTAGCGATTAACACTGCCTTCGGATTTTGAAAAACCCCAATATGGTTTTTCAAACCCTGAAAATCAATGCCTAACTTACCTCCAACACTGGCGTCTACCTGAGAAAGCAATGTGGTAGGCATCTGTATAAAGTCGATGCCTCTTTTGTAGGTTGCCGCACAAAATCCTCCCATATCCCCAATTACCCCACCACCAAGATTGATTAGCAACGCTTTTCGGTCTAATTGAACATCTGTCATTTTCTGCCAGATCATCATACATGTTTCCAAATGCTTTTGCTCTTCACCACTTTTTATCTGAATAAGAGTGTGCTTAGGTAAAGTAGCTTTTACCAAAGGATAACAGTATCTCTTAGTATTTTCATCAACCAATACAATAAGTTGACTGTATTTATTTACCTCCAGAAAAGAAGTAAGAGAAGTAGTTATACTTTTTTCTATTTGGATTTGATGACCCATTTTTTTTGTGATGTTAGCAGATAAATGATGCCCTGTTGTATCTTATTAAAAATATGCATTCAAAAATACTATCTTTTTTAGGTGTATACCCTGCATTTTGCTTTTTTTAGACTTTCATTTTTCTAACACAAGTAAGAATTATAGTACTTTATCTATTGCATAAAATCACAAATACCTATCAATCAACATATTATTATTTTACGTACATATTTTTATTTTTTATTTGCCATGTAAGGTTTACCTTTTTTTTCGCATAAGTATATATGTATACAAAACACATGCAACTACTCTTACATCTAAATCGTTTTTTACTCATTTACCATATGAAAGCATATACTTTCTTCCACCCAAATTTTTGCAGAAACCTGGTAGGTTTATTCTTATTCCTTTGTGGTTCCTTTTCATGGGCTCAATCTCTACAAATGGCACAATCCAATGGGTTAGTTGCCTACTCTGAAACAATAGAAGTTCCAGGTGTCAGTAAAGCTCAACTTATCGAAAGAGCACAAAATTGGCTTAATAGTAACAAAAACACGATTTCTTTTATAAGTGAGGAGATGGGTATGGTTTCTATGGGTAGTGAAGTACCATTTACCAGTGAATACACAAACAAAAAAGCATCAACAGATGGAAGGGTAGTTTATGTGGCAACCCTGTTAATAAAGGATGGCATTTTTATGTATGAGTTTAATAACTTTTATCATGAAGCTAATCCTAAATTATCTCATCCTGTAGATTTGGGTTTTGTCACTGTAAGTGGTGTGGAAAACAAGGAATTAAATAAAGAGTGGAAACAAAAAGATATGGAAAGTATGCGTAAACAGGTAGATGTGTCTATTCAGAAAAATATTGATGCACTGAAAAAAGCTTTACTAAACGAAAACCTATCATTCAATTTTAGCGTAAATGGAAACTAATCATCCATTTAATGATTTATATAAACAAACCACTTTACAACCCAAGATTTCAACCGCTAACCCCACTGATATCCAGTGGGGTTTATTAATATCCACTTATTCATACATATTTTTTGCATCTGCAGCAGCCAACTCTACCAAAAAGTTTCCTATTTTTTCTGTTGCGGCCTCCAGATATCGCTTTCCTTTTTCAGGAGTAGATTCATAAGGATTTCCAACACCTGTATCAGCAGTTACCTTACTCCATTCACGTTGTGCCCAAACCCATCCTTCCTGAAAGCCCTTGATTTTAAATGGTTTCGATGATCCGTCTCCTGCTTCTGAAAGATCCAGAACCCAATCAGGTGCTATATGCATCATTGCGCTGGTTTCCATGGCACCAGCATGATCTCCCGGATCATCAAAATATTTGCGTCCATCAATAACTCTAAACCAGTGAATTGTACACAAAAATACTGTAGGATAAAGTACTTGTAGCTCCCGAAGCATCTGCTGGAAATTGTTACCTCCATGTCCATTTAGTATTACTAGCTTGGGGATACCCTGCCGAGCTAAAACGTCTATCACATCCTTCAAAATAGCCATTTGTGTACTTGGCATCATATTGATATCCAGTGTTATATCTAGCTGACCAGTATTAACACCAAATGGTATGGTAGGTAGAACTACAACCTTGGCACCTTTCTCCCAAGCTACTCGCGCTGATTCAGCGGCAACATAATCACACTGAAAGTTATCTGTACCATAGGGCATATGGTAATTATGTGCTTCTGTAGCACCCCAGGGAAGTATCACTACTTCATAAGGAGTTTCTTTTACTGTTTTCCAATTTGTTTCTGCAAGTATGTAGGGACGTGGCGGCATAATTTATTCACGTTAAATGATAAAAGAATGTATTTTTGAAACCTAAATTAGATAGAAATGCAGAATAATCAACTTATTATAGAGACTACTATCATCTATGTAAAAAAAGAGCTTGCTAATGCCGAAGGAGGACATGATTGGTGGCATATTGAACGTGTATGGAATAATGCAAAGCTTATTTCTCAAACAGAATCTGTTAATAGTCTGGTAGTTGAACTAGCTGCACTTCTCCATGATATTGCAGACGCTAAATTTCATGATGGGGATGAAGAGATTGGACCTCGAAAAGCTGCACTCTTTTTAAAAACGCTTTCTTTAGATCAAAGTATTATTGATCATGTAGTTAAGATTATCCGTAACATATCTTTTAAAGGAGGGAATTTCACTACATTATTTCATTCCACTGAGCTGGCTGTAGTACAAGATGCGGACCGACTTGATGCTATTGGCGCTATTGGCATAGCTAGAGCATTTAATTATGGTGGCTTTAAAAATAGAGAACTATACAATCCTCAGATTACGCCTAACCTTCAAATGTCAAAGGAAGAGTATAAAAAGAGTGCAGCTCCAACTATAAATCATTTTTATGAAAAACTACTCCTTTTAAAAGATCGTATGAATACAGTTACAGGAAAACAGCTTGCCCAAAAAAGACACTTGTTTATGGAACAGTTCCTGGAGCAATTTTATACTGAGTGGGAGGGAAGAGGTTAATTATTTTTGTTACTGGGTAATCTAATAGTAAAAATAGTCCCTTTACCATATTAGATTGAAGTTGTATAGATCCCTGTAGTCTTTCAATTGTTTCTTTTACTATATACAAACCTATTCCTGAGCCATTTGATTGTGCGCTTTCTCTATAAAACATATAGGATACTTTATCCAGATGTCCTATTCCATTATCTTCTTCTATTCAAATAAGAGCTTCATTTTCATTTATTATAACTTTTATCTTAAAAAAAGGATGTTGCTCTCAAATCTTTTAATATTTAATAGCATTTGAAAAAATATTTCCAGAGATCACTCTTAGCCGACTTTTATCATTCTAAAAAGGACTATATAGCCATATTCTTTTATAACATCCAACCGATTTACATTTTCCAGATACTCTAGTTCTTCCCAGATACTATCCAACAATACAAGGAAATCTGTTTATTTTTTATCTACAGTCAGTAGATCGCTATAACTGCTTATACAAATATAATTTAATACCAACAAAAAAACGCAAGTTTTGGACTTGCGATTAGGAAAGAAGAAAGAATATTTTATTGTGGAGTATCACCTCTTAGATTACGATATCTCTTTCTGGCCTCAACGACATATATACTTCCAGGATACTTAACTAAAAAGTTTTTGTACATTTCCATAGCTTCTTCTTTCTTTCCAAGCTTTTCTTCTTTCAGCTTTGCTATTAGAAAATCGGCATCATCACTCAAAATATCATAGCCATACTCTGTCACAATTTTCTGCAGTTTCTCAACGGCAGCTTCACTATTACCTCTTTTCATATAAATTTGAGCTTGTTGCCAGAGAATTTCATCAGCCAGACTATGTCCAGCATATTTAGTCATCATCTGATTAAGTTTTTCTAAACTTTCTTCATCTCTATTTTGAAATAATAACAGTTCAATATTCGCGTATTCACGCATTGCCTCACCTGTACTATCTAATCCAATATTATCTTGTATGAGAATACTTAAAGACATAGCATCATTAGCTATCTCACGTGATGTTGCCAGTTTCAATATATCAAGGTGTTCCTGAGCTAATTGAAAATCACCCTTAAAATAATTCAAACGCGCATTCCGTAATTTAGCATCATATCCCAAAGGACTATCTTTTTCATCTTTCTCAACTTGTGAATAAATTAGTGTTGCTTCCCAAGGCTCACTTTTCAATAAATAAATATCCCCCAAATCTAATTTACATTTATCGATAAATCGCTGATCCGCTCGAGCAATTTTAATAGCATCTTGAAGAAGAGTTATTGCTGTATCTTTTTCGTTTAAGTAAAATCCATATAACAAAGCAGTACTTCTCATTGCTTCTATGGTTTTAGGGCTCCTTCCTAACTCACTTAACAAAATCTTATAATCTGCTATTAATGAACGTATTGCATCTTTATTCACAGGATATGCATTTTTTACTAGTTCTTCTTTAGCATTTACAAGATACCGTCTTGCCATAGGATAATTGTTGCTTTGCGGATATTCCTTCACTAAATATTCAAATATTTCACTTGCTGCTTTGTAATCTTTGTTCTGCAAACTTATTTGCCCTATTTCCATCAATCGCTGTCCTTCCATCTTCATCCTACGATCAATAGCCCTTGCTTGTAAAAATGCCCGATGAAAGTCCTTTTGCTGCATATAAAACCAAATAAGCAGGTCATTATAAACAATTTGATTAGGTTCTTTTTGAAGTTTTGCAAGTAATACCTTTTCAAGCTTTTCAAAATCTTCAGGTTTCTCCAGATCATCCTGCATTGCATTTTGTACAACAACCAAATTATCATGTGCTTCTGCTGCAATACTGACATACTCATCAAGCATCTTTTCCGTCTCTCCACTATTTTTATAAAGATGTGCCAACTGAAACGCATACTCACTAGGGTTCCCGCTGCTTTTACGGCCCTCTAGATACATTTTCTCCGTCCAGTCGGGATGCTGATTCTCGAGCAAATATTGAGCGATCTGGTGGATCTGCTGAGGGTTCTTTTTAATATCGTCTATCAACCGGTTCACACTCTTCTGAGCCTCATCTTTTTTTCCTTGCAAATCCTGAATCACGGCTAACTCTGCTTTATAAATGGGATGTTCTGAACTTGACTTTGCTTGCTTCTTTAAAAACTTCTCAGCTTCATCCCATGCTTGCAATTTTTGTAATGTCTGAACATACTTTCGTTGTATAACAGAAATCACTTTTTCTTCTTTTATCAACTTTCGATAAATCTCCCTTGCCTTTTCAGGGTCATTCTGTTGAAGATATTCATCCGCGAGCTTGATGTCCTGTTGCTGGCCCCAGCACATCAATACTGACAATACCGCAAATGTCAGTGTCAGCAATACTTGTTTTTTCATTTTTCCAAATGTGTGTGTGTGTCTTTTCATATAACCGTTCAAGTCCTTTCTTTCTTATATATAATATTAATTCTTTTTTTAAATAAAATCTAATACTACCATTAGTCCGTGGATAAGTGGAAAAGTGGAAAACCGGATAGAATACCTTTGCAAGTGTCGATAGTTTGTGGATAAGTATGGTGTTATCCACATATTTATCCACAGTTTTCCACAAGATTCTCAGTATTTTTCATAAGTTATACACATTTTCCTGATTTTTCACATGTGAATAAGAAGTTGTTCACATGTGTGGATAAGTATAGGGGTAAATTGTGGATAAGTATGGGTTTATCCACTTTTGTATAGGGATAGAATAATCGGCTCTGGGTTATCCGCGCTGGATAAACGTTAGATAAACATTAAGAGGGTCTTTATCCACTCGAGTTTTCCACTAATCCACAGAGTTATCCACATTGTTTTATTTTTTTCCTAAGAAAAAATAGACCTTAAATTAGAACACTCCATCTCATTGCTCTAGTTATATAGTTTGGAATGGTGATTTGTCAATGGAATTTGAAGTTGGATTTGGGAAACAAAATTTGTGGGAAGTTGCCTTGATTCAATAGAATAGCCGTTCTTGTTCCTTTTTAAGGAAACAAAATTTTCTTTGGGAGTAAGATCAGTAGATCTACCTAAAATATGTCAATATGTCAGTTTTGTTCGTTTGTTATAAAGTGTTTGTTTTGCGAACCTTTATTGAAATGAGTAATTAATTTCTAGTGAGCTCGCCTCATCAATTTTTAAACTCTAGTTTCTGCAATTATGATTTATCACACAAAGATTAGAAGTCTCTACTTATATCACCAACCATCCTAATGAAATTTCTGAGCCAAATGGCTTATTTACATTTTCATTTTATGGACAATATCATTTTACAACTTCACATCTTATTACATACTAGCAGCGTCCACTTGGAACTTTTGATAAAGAATTTCAAGCAAACATCTCAACTATATTTCTGTTGTTGAGCATTTTCTTTTGTATACTCGTCTTGTGGTAGTACAGTACTTTGAGGGCCGCTGATTTCGGAAAAAATAAAAAGTAATTATGTTCACTTACTTTTTGCCACTTCAGTATGTTAATGAATTTCTTTATCAGATATAACCTTTTCTGCCTCCTGAAATTTGGCTCGCCTCCTAGATGAATATTAAACTTCATTGATCTACTAAACATGATATAATTCTGGTTGCAATAATTTTCTTTCAGGTACTATCTAAACTATCTTATACATTGTAAACTCAGATAGCAGGAAGTCTCCATAAGAATTGAGAATACATATGCTGGTTCTTCATACATTTTCTAACCGCAACTGATGTCTACGTCTATATTTTGACTGACTTACTATTTTTTATACTTAGCTCATTACAACAGCTACTCAGTTCTTCAAAATAAATTTACACAACCTCTGAAAAAGCGTTATGGGTCACTCTGTTCATAAACAAAACAGCAAGTGGGTGTGTATTGATTGTCTTATTTTCTTTTTACAATATCATTTTGTTGTATTTGCTCTCTATTCTTTTTTAATCTTAGGTAAAAGGATTTCAAAATTTGCTGCTCCAAGTATTGATTGATACTTAGTGACATAATTGTTTGAATACTTCATTTTTTCCACCAGGAGAGATCTTTCTAGAGGTGAAACTATCTATCCTTTAACCATTACTGGCCTTTGAAATCTTTCGAAGTCTTGTTCTATAGTTTTGTTGCATTAATAAATACTGTTTAACATTAACAGTTTTTGTAAAGACACTCTGATAACTAACAGTACTGCTAACCATATACTATACCCATATATATGGGTTTCTTATTCATCAAAAACTCACATTGCCAGCTCGATATTTTATAGAAGCTGCTTCGTATACTTTTAAAGACAGGTATTAAGCAGATTTTAGTATGATGCTAAGCTATTGGCTGAAGAATAGGCCAAGCCACTACAGTTGTATTCAACTCTATAGGAACTTCAATAAAGCCTATCTTTGTTGTCTTTATAAAGTATGAAGTAGTTTTAAATTTTACATACACATCTTCTTATCATATATACTTTTTTAAAGAAAAGAACTATTCTTCGCTGGTTAGTTGACAGTTTATTTTATTTAGGCAATAACAAGCCTTTAAGAAAATACACCATTTCCTATTGATCATTTTAATATTTCCTTTAATGTCCTATAAGTTATCTTCTCGTCAACGCTATAAATCCCATATGCTTCCCTTGATTTATGAAGTAGGGTAATAGTAAAACTATTCTTGTTGACTTTTTGTAGATTAAATGTGTATTCTCTTTGAGAGATTTATTTAATTATTTATGAGGAGTATAAATGTATTTAGTCTATGTTGTTTTGTTAGTTGATTCTATTGTCTCATAATGAATCGTTTTACTACCATAATAATCTGTCATATTATCTTTTAGCCTTTATAAGTAGCGTTTTTTTATCGGATAAATCTAAAATCGTACTTCAATAATACTTATAAGTTGCTGATTTTCAAAGAGAAATGATTTTTATTTTCATGGTTTTTTACCATTATTTTTTACCTGGACTTATACCTATATAGACTAAAAAGCTATCTTCTAATTGAAAAGAATCTTGGCAGAAGATGGATTATTTGCCTGGTTTTTTACCTTTAATATGGCTAGATCCTTTCACCATATTAGATTGTATCCTGGTGATTTCTCTGATACTATGTTAATGTACTCTTGACCCATGGGCTGTATAGCATGCATTCATATTCAGTCTTTAAAATGACTATATGAAAGGAAATGAAAGAAGTTAGGTTATAGTGGCAATGTGCTATAAATGGAGTGCTCTAAGTTGTTTATAGTAGAATGCTCTTTTAAATTTGCCTAGAAGAAGTGAAGGCATACTCAGTTTATCTCCTGCTTTATTGCTAAGTTGAGCCAACATATCCTTTTAGTCTTATAAAACAAAACTTGATGGGGTTAGGCTTTGGCTGGTTCAATGGTAATTAGAAATTGTGGGCATATTAGATTTTGGAGTAGTGCTGCGAAAGAGGGATTACACAAGTACTATATAAACAAAGTATTAATTTCGCCACATTAGATTCTATTTACCTTCTCATGCTCTTAAAGGCAATCGGTAGACCTCCTAAAATATGTACTTGGTGATCCGCTATCAACAGCCCTCGAATATCTACGTTTTGAAGCCTTTGATATTAATCGAAGCACTTTCTACAGATATATAAGTTATCCCAAATGTAAATATGAATCTTCTTTAACGCAGATTTCTTATTTGTGTTTAGCTATATGCAAAATTGTTTCAGAAGAAGTAAGTCAATTTCAATAGTCCATGCACAAGTTGCTTATTATTTACAGAACTTTTTATTTTGAACATAATTCCGATCACTTTTACATTTGCGCATAACTCACGGTATTATATTTTTTGATCGGAATTCACCGCAAAACTGTTGCTTGCATAGAACTATGCGAATGGCATCAGTGTATGGTGAACTAAACGCATGAATAAAGTTCACAGTGAATTCAGGTTACGTTACTCAGTAGGTAAGCCTCCTTATAAATCTAAATGATGTATGTTACAAAATCAATTGAGTTTAACCCAAAGTCTATGATCAGAATTGAAATAGAATATTTCTTCAATTTGTTAAAAGTATGTAGTCTCACTACTTTTCCATAGACTCTTACTTCCGCTTACATACATTGAACTTTAATCTGTTTAGAGTCTGTCTTCTTGGGTGTTTTCAATATAGATTCATCATTTGATTCTATATTCCTGATACAACCTATTAACTGTCACTTAACACAACTGCTAATAGATCACTTGGTAGAAAGGGCAGGAGAGATTCGTAAACGTACCAGCGGTTTAGGATCTGTTTAGTTAGATATAAATTGTTTTTTCAAAATTGATACATAAGTTGTATACTAGATTTACCAGTATAGTTCATCCCTTTCAAATAAGAGTATATTCCAGATCATAGATAGAAGAGAGCAAACTATTAACTATTTCAATCACAACTTTCTTTTCAAATACAGCTATGATTTGGTAGTTAGATTGTATTGGATGATTTGTTTTTGATTTGACTCACAAATCACATTCCTTAGTTTATAAAGTCAGATTAGTGATCTATTGTGAGAATTATCTGCGTTATTGTGTGATGGTAGAGCTAAAGATAAAGCTTCTTTCTTTGAGGGATCAAAATGGCTTTATATGAATATGGTTAGATATCAAGTAGGCTCGTAGTTTAAAGATATTCAAGATAACTAGGATAGTACAGGAGCAGAATAGCTCCAGACTGAGTATTGGCCGGGGAGGATTTCATTTGCTGGAAGTATCGCTTTGACAGAACATTACCTGATTCACTAAAGATCTATTAATCTATTGAGATTACCTGAGCTTGAATAAAGGATTGAGTTGATAATGTTTTACCTCTGGACAATAGCAGACTATCTTTCTCAATCCTTTATTTTTTTCTAAAACAGAACTGACGTTAATTTAAGACTAAAGCGTGGATATATTTTGGTCTGTCAATTCCCAGTTTTCTTTGAGTTTTATTTTCTCAGGTTTGTAAATTATATCCTCTGCTATTCTACGATCTTTAAAACTCGCCGGATCCCATTTACCATTATTATTCTGATCAATTACTACTCTTAAATTGTAATCTCCGGCTGAAAGGTAGCGAAACATATAATTACGTTGATTTCTTGATTCTGCTACTACTTTACCACTATTGTCTACAAGCTGGACTATAAAGTATTTTTCTTTTGTATTCACTATTCCACTCATGGTACCATATTTCTCAGGATCTTTTATGCTATGATCTGTTTTAATTGCTTTTGCAGTATCATTTTCAACACTAAAGAAGGTTTCTTTGGGAGCTTCAAACCGTACGCCTGTCTTTACTTCGATTTTCTTATTCAGAGTTAATCGAGTATATGAGTTATTCCATTGAAAATCTTTCGTGATATCAAGTGGAATAGGAGTGAGGGTATCTGCAAGTACCTTTATTTTAGAAAGATCATATTTCATAACAGGCTTAGAAAAGGCAATAACATATTGAAAATCCTTCAGAACTGGCTCACTGTTGCTAGGTTGCGTTGATACTTCAAAAGGAAATTTAGTTTTACGTTTTAGCTGTTTTTCGTCTAATTGATCAAACTTAATTTTTACAGGTATCTGAGCGATGTTTTGGGCAGAGTCTTGTGCTATCACTTGTATGGAGAGACTATCATAAACTTGTATCGTATTATATAGGTAGATTGTTTTTGGCGCCTTTGCATCTATTATGTAGGCTATTTTTTTGCTAGAATCATCCATCCGGATTTCTGCATTAATTAATCCTTCATTCATTTCTATTTTATAAAGATCACTTTGTGCTGATTTGCTGCTTATTTTAGGAGGGTTTTCATCTACTACACTTACTTTAATATCTAAGTTTATTTTACTACTATCAGCTATTTGTAACGTTTTTGGAAGGAAACCTATTTTCTCTTTCTCCTGATTATAGCGTTGATTATTGTCTTTTTCATTTAATGCATACATTTTATAATTGTCCTCGTGTATATTCTCCAGACGATAATAACCTTTCTTATCTGTTTTTGTGAAATAGTAAGGTTTATCCTTTACAATATCCAGTGTGTCATCTGTCCTATAGAGTGAAACTACTGCATTTTCTACTGGTTGTCCTGTTTCCAGGTCTCTTATGATTCCTTCTACCGATAATGTATCCAGCCCTGAGCCTGT
Organism: Xanthocytophaga agilis; assembly: GCF_030068605.1. Classification (NCBI taxonomy): domain Bacteria; kingdom Pseudomonadati; phylum Bacteroidota; class Cytophagia; order Cytophagales; family Rhodocytophagaceae; genus Xanthocytophaga; species Xanthocytophaga agilis. The sequence continues at coordinate 30,699 of NZ_JASJOU010000006.1, read as the reverse complement.
ACTAAATACAACCTTTGCATCTTTCGCTATATTTTTTTCAGTAACGTCTTTGATCGCATTTCGTAAATTAATAGTATAAGTAGTGTTGGGTTTATCAAAAGGTTTATTAAATGTCAGAACAAGACCATTTTTATTGGCTTTGTATTCATATTCCGTTCCTACATTAGGTGTTACAATTAGTTCCTGCTGAAGATTTTCTACCTGGATATATTCATCAAAAGTAAAGACTACAACCTTTCCTTTATAATTGCGACTCTTGTCCTCGGGTATAACCTTCACCAATTTTGGTGCAAGTGTATCTTTGGGGCCACCGCTAGGTGCTCCTTGCAATGCACATTGAGTAAAGAGAAACGGAATGAAAATCAAGATTAAACAAGTAAAGATGATAGAAAAATGTTGTGCTTTTGTATCTGTTATACTTGCTGAGGGTTGGACCCCTGAAGTTGTATGTAGGTTTGTATTCACTTGTAGTTGCATTAACACTTTCATCTTTCTTGGATCTGGATAATACTTTCAGGTAATTATTTACTATACTTTGTTGGGTATTTCTGTAAAGGAATATTGTGTATTCGTAATACCGTTTCTATACTTTTTCGAATATATAGATCAAACTGGAGTAGTTGTTATTATTATTTTTTGCCCAGGAATTTGATTTTAATCCCTTAGATAACGCTTCTATATAGTTTATTTTTCCGTCTCTATATTTTGTACTCAACATGGAAATATAAAAAGCATCAAAATACATTGGCTTTATTTCCGCAATTTTAAAGCCAAACTTCTCTATTAATTGCGTAAGTGTTTTTGGTGAGAAATGATATAAATGTCTCGGTACGTCATACGCAGCCCAATATTGGTTATAATAGCTAGCATCATATGAGTCCGAATTAGGAACGGCTATTATCAGTTTGCCATCTGAAGAAAGGTTCCTGCGTAGTTTATCTAACGTCTCGCTTAATAAATGCACATGTTCCAATACATGCCACATAGTAATAATATCAAATTGTTCATCCGGATAAGCTGTTAAGAAATCTGGTTCAATCATTATTTGATTATTTGAGCTCGCAATCGTCCGTGCATTGCTGTCTGGCTCTGTTCCTTTCACTTGCCACCCTGCTGAATTACATGTTTGCAAAAATGTACCTGTACCACATCCTATATCTAATAATGTGCCTTTGGTATGGAGTTTATCTATTAGCTTTAATTTATTCTTAAGCGTATAATTTCTGACTAGCTGATAGACCTTATTAATTAACCCCTTATTTGTATTGCTGTGTGATATATAGTCTTCTGACTGATAAAATGCTCCAATTTCATGGGCTGCAGGACGAGGGTTTGTGAACTTAAAACCACAACTTTCACACCTTAAAATCTGAAACTCTTGTTTACTAACTGTATAATCTTTGCAAGCTATAAAATGTTTAAATACCAATGCGTTGCATACTGGGCAACCTTTCAAATTTTCAGACATGGAGATAGTGTTGAGATTCTTATGTTTATGGCTCTAAAGTTAGTAAATAGAAGGCTTAAAAAATAAGAATGTGTGTTTGATATGGATTTTATACAAATGGAATATGAAGCCTTTTGACATTATTCCGGCAAAAGGCACAAATGATTTTCTGTACCGTGCCTAAATTGACAATATCTACTGCAGGATTGTACATCCTTAGATATATGATGGCGCACTTGCTGAACATTCTATTACTTGCTCTTCTGTAAATTAGGAAACTTTATGTAGTTGTTCCGGAACGTACGACTTATTTTATTCTGCTTTTTTGGGAAATGGGATATGTTGATGGAGAGGAGAGTATTTGCTTGAAGATATCCACTTGAATGTTGTGCAAAAGGCGTCTGTTTAATATTGTAATTTAACGGAGACCCCAGGAAATTCTTCATTTAGAAGTATATCTTTTTAAAGAAAGGAACCCATTTTCTTTTTTCCTCCTGCATACGCTTTCTTTCTATCTTCCTGAAAGGATCATTGTTCTTTCATTTAGTGTCCTTCTGAAAGAACCTTGTGACAAATAGAGCCATCTTTGGTTTCTGTGAGAAATAATTATCGCCACTCGAAAAGGCTGTCGGTCTTGTCACGTATGTCACGCATTAGTCTGCCACGCTAAGGCTTGGGTATCAAGTTCCTATTAGGAAGACTGGAAGATAGTGTAATTGTGATCCTTCTAGGAGAATAAAAGATAGGAGTTCTTCCTGGAGGACATAGAGAAAAAGTATGCGAAAGGAGAGGGGAGTGAAATGGATTTCTTTAGAGATAATGATGAGTGTTCATTTTAGGAGGGATGGCTTGGATTTATAGGAAAGAAAAGCTCTATCTCCTAACAAGTATATAGCGAAGTATTGGACAGACACTTCTGCAAATGCTCAGACCTGTGCCTTTCTATTTTAATAAGTGGCTTTTTCTTAAAGCTCTTAGAATTAAAAAATGTATAGGACAGAAGAGCGTATAAGGTTGAATATAGTAGGGTGGGGGAGTAGTTGAATAAAGGATGATAGACTTATGTCGATTTCCTAGGTAATCTATCTTCTATTTTTGGCACAGTTGGTAGAGGTATTATTGGATAGATTTTGGGTAAGCTACATGATAAGTTTGGTCTTTTTTGAGAATGGAATAGGTACTTTAAGCCGATTTCAAAGATCGATTTTTCTGTTCTATGCTTCTCCTGATACCAACATGTCCTATATTTTGCCAGATAGAATTTACCTGTTCTGACTCAGCCAACTCTATTTTCTGTTTAATGCATATCTATAATAAGCATATTTAGTGATCGTAGATCATATTATTGTTTGTGGAAAGAGATTCTAACATAAAAAAACAGGCGGTGTTTACTCCGCCTGTTTTCTGAGCTATATTTTATCTGCCCATATACACCATTAATATAGATACATCTGAGGGAGAGACTCCACTGATTCGGGAGGCTTGGCCTAGCGTCATTGGTCGTATCTTTTTTAATTTTTCTCTACCTTCTTTTGAAATGGCCTGTACACGATCATAGTCAAAGTTTTCATTTATCTTATAATTCTCTAACTCTGATAGCTTATCTGCCACTTTTTGCTCTTTGTCAATATAGCTTTCATATTTGACTGCAATCTCTGCTTGTTCCTGCATCTCTGTGTCATACTGATCAAGATATATTGCGAGATCTTTGTCCAGTGACTTTAATCTGTCAATTGTAATTTCTGGTCGTTTCAGCAGATTATATAAAGAGCTCTTTTCTCGAATAATGGCTGTTCCAAGGTTTTCCAAAGCTCCATTTATTTCTTCTGGCGCAAATTTTTTAAATTTGAGATCATTTAACAGCCTAGCTGACTCAGATCTTTTGTATTTCATTCTTTCCAGACGTTCTTCAGATGCCAGCCCTAGATTAAAGCCTGTTTCTGTTAAACGGAGATCTGCATTGTCTTGTCTCAATAAAATTCTATATTCTGCCCGTGAGGTAAACATTCTGTACGGTTCGTCTGTACCTTTATTGACAAGATCATCAATTAGCACACCTATATAGGCTTCTGATCTTTTTAGAATAAATGGAGCTTTGTCATTTATTTTATTGTGTGCATTGATACCCGCCATCAACCCCTGGCAGGCAGCTTCTTCATATCCGGTTGTTCCATTTATTTGACCTGCAAAGAAAAGGTTCTTAATGAGTTTAGTCTCCATTGATAACTCCAGTTGAGTAGGAGGGAAGTAGTCATATTCTATTGCATACCCTGGCCGAAACATTCGTACATTTTCAAATCCTGGAATCTTTAATAGCGCTTTATATTGTACCTCTTCTGGAAGTGAAGTTGAAAAGCCATTGACATATACTTCCACTGTGTTCCAACCTTCTGGTTCTACAAAGATTTGGTGACGATCTTTATCTGCAAATCTATTTATCTTGTCTTCCACAGATGGGCAGTAGCGAGGTCCCAATCCTTTAATTCTCCCTGTAAACATTGGTGACTTATCAAATCCTGTTCGAAGTATCTCATGTACCTCTTCATTGGTATATGTCATCCAGCAGCTACGTTGTTTTGACAGAGGTTGTGTATTCGTATAGGAAAATTTACTTGGATTTTCGTCTCCTGGCTGCTCTTCCATTAGCTTATAGTTCAGGCTTCTTCCATCTACTCGAGGAGGTGTTCCTGTTTTCATTCTTCCTGCTTCGAATCCTAACTCAATTAATTGTTCTGTTATTCCTGTTGCTGCTTTTTCGGCAGTTCGTCCACCTCCAAAGTTTTTCTCTCCAATATGTATTTTACCATTTAGAAAAGTTCCATTGGTCAACACTACTGCTTTGGATTCTATTTCTAACCCCATTGATGTTCTTACTCCACATACTACCCCATTTTTTACTAGGAGGCCACTTACCATTTCTTGCCAAAAATCTACATTGGGTATTTGTTCTAATGCAAGACGCCATTCTTCCGCAAAGCGCATTCTATCATTCTGTGCTCTTGGGCTCCACATTGCAGCTCCTTTCGATCGATTAAGCATTCTGAATTGTATCATGCTTTTGTCTGTGATAATTCCCGACATTCCACCCAATGCATCTACTTCTCTTACTATTTGTCCTTTAGCCACTCCTCCCATTGCTGGATTACATGACATCTGTGCAATTGTATGCATGTTCATTGTTACGAGCAATACTTTCGAACCCATATTTGCCGCTGCTGCTGCTGCTTCGCAACCTGCGTGCCCTGCTCCAACTACTATTATATCATATTTAGGAAACATATCTTTTGATAACGATTTTTGATTGTCCTTTTTTTTGTGTGCTTTTGTTAAACTACTGTGTTTTGTGAAAACATTCCACGTGAAACATTAATGTGAAATGTTGTGAAATAAATCGAATGTTTCACGTGGAATGTTTTTTTGAAAGAATGTCTAAGTAATAGGATTCTTTGTTTCTCATTTGTTCTTTCTCTTCGGATGTGTGGTCGGTATATCCACAAAGATGGAGAACACCGTGTATCATTACTCGAAATAGTTCCTGTGAAAATGCAGTGTTAAATGTACCTGCGTTTTCTTTAACTCTATCAATACTTATGAAAATGTCTCCTTCAATTGTCGATGGATCTTCAGATTGTTCAAAGGTAATAATATCAGTGAAGTAGTCATGATCCAGATATTGCTTGTTGATAGATAGCAGGTAATTGTCGGAACAAAATATAAAGTTTAAGAGTTCAAGCTGATAGCCTTCAGCATGGATGGTTTGTTTAATCCAAGTTGACAACATTCTTTTTTGAGCAACTTGAAATGTCGTATCTTCAGTAAAATAAGAAATAGAAGCCATAATACACTATTAATTATAAGACAAAGATACATAGAAAAGAGGGAGCAGATTAAAAGGGTGTGAAAGAAAAAAGCCTCTTGATAGAGGCTTTTTTGATAAAAAGTATGTTTTATCAATTGAAATAGAAAATAAGCTCAACCTCTCTGCCTTCATTCCTGAAATGGACTTCATCAGATAAATGACGAATCAAAAAGATACCTCTGCCTCCAATCTTCTCAAGGCTTTCAGGTGCGGTTGGATCAGGGAGATGATTGTGGTCGAATCCTGGCCCTTGGTCTTCTACAATAAAACGAACGGAGTTTTCTTCCAGATGCATCTGTAAGGATACGTTCTTTGTTGGGTCTTCATTGTTGCCATGCTTTATAGCATTATTGACAGTTTCTGTAACAGCAATGAGAATGTTTCCATAGATATCGTCATCGAGTTTATAGATTTCCTTGGCATTGTCAATAAAACTTTCAATGATACGAATGTTTTCTACCATCGAAGGTATCTGAATAGTAATAGATTCCATGAAAGAAGATAGTCCTGATACAGTATCAAATTTATGAGGCTGAGCTTTCATCTCCAAATGTGTTAGGCCATTTTTTATATATACGTACGTAAATTCTGAATCAAAAGTTTTAATAGAAGGATAGATTTTAATCTTATAGGTTATCTATTCAAAGAAGATGGTCTATAAGATTCTATACCTACGATAAGTATATACTTTTCAATGGGTAAGTGTAACCAAAATTGGCAAGCTATATTAAAAGGTATAAAAGAAGAGCTCTCATTCGAATGAGAGCTCTTCTTTTATTTTGTTGAACCACCGAGCTTTTTAAAATACTCATCTACTTCTTTTCTATAATAAGGCGATAGGGCAGGAGGGATGGTTTTTAGTAACTCAATTTGTTTTTCTTTATTCTTGATGTATTGCTCAAAAGCCGGAGGAACAGAAGGCTTTGCATCCTTTGCTTGCTCGGCTTTTCGTTGCTCATCCTCATCTCTTTCTCGCTGTGATTTCTCGGCTTCTAACAAACGTGTTACAATATCCTGATTCCTTTTGAGCATATCTTGCGATAAATTTTTATTTACCAGATCTTTTTCTGTTTCTTCCATCTTCTTTAACAATTCATCCATACCTCCTGGTTTTTCTCCTTTTTCATTTCGGCTCTTCTCCATTTGTTGTAATGCCTTCCGGATCATCTCCTGTTGAGCTGCCATTTTTGCTAATTCTTCGGAAAGTTGTCTGCCTGACTTTCCACTTTGTTTTAGATCTTGTATTTGCTTATTTAATTGTTGCTGTAATTCACTCATGCCAGGCTGGGGCTTTTTATTAGGCTTTGGTTTGCCTTTTCCTGCCTTCGCATTTTTCATTTGTTCCTGCATTTGTTTCAACGCATCATTTAACATCAATGCCAAGTTATTCATAGATGTCATAGCAAGTTGTTGCTGGCCAGTGGCAAGGCTCAGACGCCTTTCTTTTATACCTCTTGTACTTTCATCCATGTGTTGTTTCATTTCAGTCACTTCACGTGTTACAAAGGATTCGAGCTGAAAAACTCGTTTCGCCAACGAATACAGACTATCTTCTATAATTCTTGCATCATCTTTCAATTTCAACTGTTCTTGGGCTAATTTTGGAAATCTGGGGTCTGAAAGATTTACATTTCTAAAATCTTTCATAAGTTTTTCTTGGTCAAATGACAATGTGATCAGATTTTCCAAAATGTCTCTCAGGTCATCCAGATTTTCTTGATTTTGCTCCATCTCCATACCTCCCTGCATTTGTTCCATCTCTTTTGCCATCTGCTCCATTTTCTGCGCAGCATCTTTTTGATTTTGGGAGGCTTTCTTATTTTGATTATTCTGAAGCTGGTCTAAACTTTGTTTTTGTTTTTCTGATATATCTTTCTCCTTCTGTCCCTCCTGATCCATTTGTTCAAGGCCTGTAGGCTGCTCAAGCTCTTTATCCATTTCTTTTAACTCTTCGAGATTTTGTTTTTGTTCTTCAAACTTCTCATTGAGGTCTTGTTGTTTTTTTTCTAACTCTTTTTGTTGAGGGTCATTAGAGTTATTGTTTTTTGTATCTTCAGTCTTTTCCGCCAGTTTCTGTTGTTCTTGAGCTAACTCTTTTAAGTCATTTATCTGCTTGTCCATTTTTTGCTCGAACTGCAGTTGTTTAAACATCTCCAGTGCTCTTTCAATTTCTTTCTCCAATGTATTTTCCTTCTGGCTGAGTTTATCTAGCAGATTGAAATTGTTTTTATTTGTTTCCAGTAGCTTTTCTAATTCTTCATAAAGCTTTTTGGTTTCCTCATCTAAAAGGTTATCCATTAGCTTCTGTAACTGATCCATTTTTTCCATTAATTGGGGATTCGTTTCCGAGAAGCGGTTTTGCTGCTGATTCAGACTTTTCATTTGTTCCTGCAGTTTCTCTAATTCAGCATTTAACTCTTGTCTTTTCTTTAGTACTTCTTCAATTTGTTTTTTATCCTGGAAGTCCAGTTGTTTCTTCGTCTTTAACCTGTCTTCTAATGTATTTATCTCTTTCTTTAATTTGGATGCTTTTGTTAATGCACTACTGATTTTCGAACTGGTTTGTTTAGATAGTTGCTCCTGATTATCTTCCAGTTGTTTATCAGTTGGAATAGAGAAGGTAAATACCTGTGATTTTGCTGCTTTAGGACCATTTACGCCATCGTTATCCCATACTTGTACATAGTACTGGATTTTGTCTCCTGGAGCTAATTGTAGCTTTTCCAATGACCATTGGTGATAGTAGTTCTGAATAGTTTGATTGGCTTGAAGATTTAATGGGATAGTTCCTGTGTGTTGTGATCTGTTTTCTTCATCTGTAGGAATAACGCTATACACAATAGCAAGTTTGGAGAAACCATAATCATCCGCGATATTTCCTCCAAATACAAGATAATTGAAGAGAGTCGTATCTTTAAAGCTCTCTAATGTAATTTTAGGATACTGATCTGGAATCACATCCAGGAAATAATTGATATCTTCTTTGTTAGACCCAAAACGATTTTTAAGTTTAACCTGATAATTTTCCGATTTGCTTGCTTTAGTAGAGAATAAAAATGTCTCTTTTGATGGTTGCTCGGCAATCGTTGGATTAGATTCATTGCCAAAGGTAACAAGCAAACTATCTGTATCTGCTGATTTGAATTCCCATTGTATCTGAGTACCTTCTGGCACTAATAAATTGCCTACATTATTTAATGTTTCGTCTGTGCGCTTTAGGTAGGCAGGGTATTTTAATCTTGCCGAAAATATCTCAAGGCTTGGACGAGGGATTAAATGAACTTCGTATCCGTTAGATTGAAAGTCTGCTGCCTCAAAATGAAAATCAAAAGCCTTCTGTATTTTACTGAACGTAAATGAGAAGTTTCTGGCATCAATTGCATTCATCTTTTGTTTACGCCCATTCGTATATAAGTAAACTGTTTCTGGCAATGAATTTCCTTCCAGATGAAGAGTAACAGTTAGATCCTCATTTTTGAAAACATCCAGATTTTTATTCTTTAACTCAAATAAGAATGGGGCTTCTGGCAAATATACTTTTCGAAAGTTGACGATTCGTTGAGAGCTATCTGTAAAGAACTTGGGAAACCGAGCAAGAATAAGTAATATGATGAGGGCAGGAGGGGCTATATAACGTAAATATCTGCGGTTCTGGCTAAGATCAACTGCATCAGTAAATGGAATAACGCTAAGTTGTTGCGTCCGCTGATCAATGCTTGCCAGTAATAATTGGTTTTGAGAAGTACTTAAACTTTGAAGCTGAATGGTATTGAGTAACTTATCATCAATGTTGGTGAAATATTTGCCAATCTGACGAGCGGCTTCTTCATTGGATATTGGTTTACTCATATTGTTGAGTTTTAGCACAGGATCAATGATGTACTGATATAATACATACCCTGTTATTCCTAAAAATGTAAATAGTAACCCTGCTCGCATTATCGGATTAAAACGACCGAAGAATTCTGCCGTATTTACAATCAGGTAAGTCGTCAGTATAAGTGATCCTCCAAGCAGTAATCCTCTGATTAAAAGATTACGGTAATATTTTTTCTTGTAAGCTGTCAGCTTTTGCAAAAGGATATTCATAGCTTCTTATATAATAATATATGATTAGGAAGATTTTTCAGTATAGGTACATGTAGTTTTAACTATAGATACTTTCAATTTTAGTCGTATCTACTAAAATAACGAACAAAGAGAAAAGGTAGTTTTTTTGGGCAAAAAAAACAAGAGAAATAAAAGCATTACAGTTTGCAATGTTTTTATTTCTCTTGTGAAAAAAGAATCAGGGATTTTACTTTTTAGGTTTCTCTTCTACAGGTGCTTCAGGAGTAAAATATACCTCAGAAAAATCATCCATATTTAATGGGTGAGAAGGAATATTCTTTAGATTGTCTTTGAGTAACATATATTTTTCATCGTACCATAATGGAATAACTACTGCCTCATTTATCAGATGTTGTTCTGCCTGAGTCACTGCTGCATTTGCTTCAGTAGCTTGTCTCGCAACCAAGGCTTTTTGATACCATTCATCAAATACTTTACTCTGGTATTGAAATACATTAGGATATGTTTTCCCTTCATAACTAATGGTATTTCTGCTATAAAAATTTTCCAGGAAACTTATAGGTTTCGCGTAGTCTGGTGTTTTAGATAATAAAACTATGGTAAACTTTCCCTCTGTTAAGGCTTCTTGAAGCCTGGCTAACGGCATTGGTTGTAAATTTACTTCTATGCCTAATGTATTCTTAATCTGATCAACAATCGCAATGGCTACAAGCGTATTTCGGGACCCATCAGGGTAGAAGGCCAGAGTTGGCTTTTCTGATGGGATAGGAGATTCTTCTAAAAGAGTTCGTGCCGAATCCTGCCGTTCAGGTATTCCATTAACATTCTTCGCTGGATACGAGGGATAAGCTGGTGAAATAAGGCCATGTTCTGCTACTTCTAGTCCTTCACCATTAAGTGTAGTACTTAAAATAGTTGTTTTATCTATACTATATGCAAAGGCTTTACGGAGAGATGGACTCTTAAAGAATTTATCTGCACAATTAAATGCTAAATAATGAGTAATAATTTCAGGTTTTTTAACAAGAATAGAATGTTCCCATCCTTCTGGTTTATTTTCCATTGATTCGATTTTCATTATTTCAATAAACTGTTCTGGTGGCAAATGATACATCATTTGGATATTGCCACTTTTAAATTCTGCCAGCTCCGAACGTTTATCAGGAATAAACTGAATGTTTATTTGACTTAAAAAAGGAAGTTGATTGCCTGGAGCATCATGTCTGTGATAGTGCGGATTGCGAGATAAGTTGATAGAGATTTCTCGCTCAACTTCTGTAAGCATAAATGGCCCAGTCCCTACTGCTTTAGGTCTTACAGTTCCATATTTATTGATTGCTTCAATAGGATAAATAAAAGCCTGGGGCCTAGCCAACTGAAATAATATATCCGGGTATGGTTTTTCCAGAATTAATTGGAAATGATAGTCATCAATTTGTTTGATTGCTTCCGGTATGATAAGTTTTTTGTTTTTATCTGAAGTTGCAAAATATTCATTAATTCCTTTTAATCTGTCTTTGAATAGCATGAATCCTTGATTATCAGCAGATTTTATGCACAATTGAATAAGACTATAAACGATATCTCCTGCTTTCAGTTCTCTTCCTTTACCATTAGGAAAGCAGGGATCATCATGAAAGCGAACTCCTTTTTTGATCTGGAATGTATAAATAGTGCTGTCACTGTTTACTTCATAAGATTCTGCCAGCGAAGGTATTACTTCCAATGTTTTTGGATCTGTTTTAAATAGCCCCTCATATATCATGGATGCTACTTGAGCAGAAACAGGATCTGTGATAGAAGGAGGATAAAGTGTGTGGATATATTCTGTTTTACTAAGACGAAGGATACCACCATAATAACTATTGCCTTTTGCCGCCGGCACTAAGATAAGTTCATCTCTGGTTTGTCTGCATCCAGCAATGATAAAAAGAATTAAAATATAAACAGAAAAGTTTTTGATCATAAAAAGATTCAATTTTGCTGAGATAGCAAAATTAATAAACCTGGGAAAGGTTCAAAGGGTTTAAGAAATTAAACCTCCAATTTGATCATAATTGGGCAATGATCTGAAAAACAAATGTCTGTTAATAATTCAGCTTCCTGTATATTGGCTTCAATTGATCTACTGGCAAAGAAATAGTCAATGCGCCATCCAAGGTTTTTGGCTCTGGCATTAGCTCTGTAAGTCCACCATGAATACTGTTGCTTCTGAGGATTCTTATATCGAAAGGTATCTACAAAACCAGCTTCCAGAAACTCACTTACCCATTGACGTTCCTCAGGTAAGAAACCTGTAGATTTTTGATTGGCTTTAGGATTATGTATGTCAATTTCCTGGTGAGCAATATTGAAGTCTCCACAAAGTATAAGCGGTTTATTTTGCTCTTGCTGAATAGATACAACATATTGTTTGAAGTGATCTAGCCATTTCATCTTAAATGATTGGCGTATTTCTCCAGATGTGCCTGAAGGTACATATACATTAATTAGAGAAAACTTTTTTGTATCAAAGCGGAGTATACGTCCTTCTATGTCATATTCCTCCATTCCACTTCCTTGAATGATCTGAAGAGCCGGTTGTTTAGCTAGAATAGCTACTCCACTATATCCTTTTTTTTGTGCCGGATACCAATGGGTATAGGTATAGCCTAATCCTTCAAATAAAGGGTTAAGGTGTTCAGGTGTATCAAATTTTACTTCCTGCAAACAAATGATATCAGGTTGTTCTTTCTTTAACCATTCCAGAAAGCCTTTCTGCAAGCCTGATCGTAATCCATTGATATTAAAAGATATAATCTTCATAAAAGGGAATGCGGTACATATTTTCCTTTTACATACAAATAAGGAATCGGTGTTACAATATCTTTTCCAAAACTGCCTATAAACAAACTAGGAGACTTCAATAACTAATTATCTTTGAATCTTGGTTATTAATTGTCTCTATACTATTTATAAAAGATGGGCTTTAATATCCATCCATTAAACAGAATAAAAAGGTAACTAAACAAATTAGTTATATACCCACTTCATTCTGGAAATAGTTAATCACATACTCTTTAAGCATTTTTTCCTGAGATAATAGATCAGAGAAAGGAAGTCTTTGCACTAGTTTCCAATGTGGCCATCCGTCGGTATCTCTATAATCAAATTCGTAATAACCAACTTGACTTAGTACCTTACATATACCTATATGCATTAGGTCTTGTTTCTGTTCTTTGGTAAAATGTAATACCCCTTTGCCTAGTTCCTGAACACCAATTAAAAATAATACCCCATTTAAATCAGCGGGTCGTTTACCTATAGATTGTTCCAGCTTTGTGAGGAGTTGATCCCATTGTACTTCAAGTGTATCTTCCATAATATATCAGAGCTCAGTTTTTGTTTAATGCTTGCCAATATTCTACTGCTCTGCGAAGATGTGGTATGACAATCGTACCACCTATTAGATTAGCAATAGAAAATACTTCAAATATCTGTTGGTCTGTAACTCCCAGTTCGTGGCATTTTCCCAGGTGGTATTTTACACAATCGTCGCATCGTAATACCATAGAACATGCTAACCCAATCATTTCTTTTGTTACTACATCTACAGTACCCGGTTCATAGCAGTTTGTATCCAGGTTAAACAATCTATTAATGATTAGATTTTTTGCGCCAGATATTTGTTCGTTCATCCGGCTTCGGTATGCATTGAATTCTTCTACAAGTGGATCTGCCATATATATTTGGAATAAAATGAATAAAAAAAGTTATCTATGTCTATGTTGTAATATTCTTCTTAGAATTTGGGTTGCGAATGTACACAATGTACTGCTATTTTAATGAGAATTTGTTGGATAATACATTATAACATATAATAGCTATGAGTTTGTTCGAAGATTTCCTGGAGTTGATCTTTCCTGAATATTGTCTTATGTGTAATGGAAGTCTTTTAAAGAATGAAAAACAGATTTGTTTATACTGCAGGTATCACTTACCTTTAACTAATTACCACAATGATCCAAATAATGCATTGATGCAACGGTTTGCAGGAAAGGTAAATGTTAAATATGCCTGGGCGTTTTTAAAGTTTACAAAAGGAGGGAAGGTACAGAATGTCTTACATCATTTGAAATATAATGGGAAAAAGGATGTAGGTATACTTTTGGGTAAGTGGTATGGAAGTGAATTAAGAAAACGAGAATATCATACAGAATTTGATAGTATCATACCTGTACCGCTGCATGCATCAAAGTTAAAAAAGAGAGGGTATAATCAGTGTGATCCTATTGTGACAGGCCTGTCTTTGCAATTGGGGGTTGCTGCATATCCGGTTGCTTTGAAACGAAATATTCATACTTCTAGCCAGACAAAATTAAGTAGAATGGAGCGGTATGAAAATACTAAAGATATATTTGAAGTAGCAGATTATGAGTCTGTGAGAGATAAGCGAATCTTGTTAGTGGATGATATTGTGACCACTGGCTCTACGCTGGAGTCCTGTATCTTAACGTTGCAAAAAGCAAAGTGTAAAGAAGTAAGTATTGCTTGTTTGGCAGCTGCACAATAGTTACTATAAAATTCTGTTCAGTCTTTCAATAAAAGAAGGTAACACATGTTTGTTAGCCAAAGTAAAAAACGAACAGAAATCGAATCACTTTTTTTGTTTGACCATAATTCTGGTCACTTCACAAAAATATTCGAATAATGGTCAGTTTGAAGTTTGACTATACTTTTGTTCACTTTTTCTGGTGACCAAAGCTTTGTTCAATCTCATTGATGGCTAGAATACCAATCATACATACATGATAAATAGAAATAGAGTTGAAGTGGCTAAAATGGGTGAATATTCTTATTAAACCAATCTTCTGCAGAGGATGCCTTTACTTCAATCTCAACTTTTTTATCTAACTTCTGCTGACCATTTTTGATAGAGTTATCTATCATTGTATGAGAGATACATTCTTTTTCAGTAAGGCCAAATTTTGTTAATAATTCTGCTATTCGCTCTCCTCCAAATTTAATGAAAAAAGGCTCCTCCAATGCATTATAAAATTGTACAACAGGCTTTTCCTTAAAATTATTTAATTGAAATAAACAGTTGTATTCTACACTCCATTTAGGATAGTGTTCTGCAAAGTGGAATGTCAGATTTTTTGAGATAGCACCAAGTACCTTGGTAATGTTTGGATGTGCAAGGAGATCAGCTGAAAGCAATAAAATTGCTTTTTCATCATGTAAATCCTCCTGAAGACTTTCCAAATGTGTAAAGGCCAATCCTCGTTTCTCCAATACATTTTTTACTTCCTGTATAGTTTTAGGAAAGAATGCAACAATAATGGGATAGACCTCCTGTTCCAATAATTCACAAAGAGCCTCATATTTATGTATTTTCTTTTCCCAGGTTTTATCTGAATGCCTGATATAGGTATTTTCTGGCTTCTTTTTAAATAAGAAAGAAAACATAGTGGTCTTTGTCTAAATGAGAAGAGATTGGATAGGCAGAAACAAAAAAGCCTCCACGAGAGCGGAGGCTTTTTACATTTTTTCTTTTTATTAACGGTTAGAACCTGCATTAATCATTGCACAACGGAAGCCGATAGTTGCTGTTGCTGAATCTTCTTCCAAATAACGACGAGTACCTGGTGATAACCAATATGCCACATCTTTCCAAGAACCTCCTTTGTAAACCCGTACTTGATCATCAATCAGAGAGTTGTTGTTTTTCTTATCATAATTATCGGCTTTATCCAAATAACCACTACGACGAAGTGGGTTCAAATCATCAAAATCCTGATAAGAGTTTGGACGATATACGTCATATACCCATTCATTTACGTTTCCTGCCATGTTATACAAACCGAAATCGTTTGGTGGGTTCTCATATACTTGGCTAGTGATCAACGCTGCATCATTTAGCTTGCCTGCGATACCAGCATAGTCGCCACGACCGCGTTTAAAGTTTGCTAGGAAGCGTCCCATTTGTTTGCCATAAGGGTTACGCAGTGCGTGTCCATCCCAAGGATAAATTCGTTTGTTTGTTTGGTTTTCATCAAGATACTGAACTCCAATTAAAGCGTAAGCTGCATATTCCCATTCCGCTTCAGATGGCAGACGATAATTTGGAAGAACTACACCTGATTCAAGTGGGATACGTCCTCCACCATCAGAAGGTGGCTCGATACCTGCATCTTCAGCTAGTTTTTTGTTTACAACGTTGGTACGCCATGTAGAATAATCTACCGCTTGTTTCCATGAAACACCTACAATAGGATAGTAACGGAAACCAGGGTAACGAAGATAGTGATCACGATACGAGTCATTGAACGCTAGTTCGCTTGTCCATACTGTTGTATCTGGTAGGGCAGATTGGTAAAATTCTTCAGAAGAGTCTTTTTGAATATAATATAAGTATTCTAACCAGTGAATATTGGCGATCTCTGTCTCGTCCATCCAGAAAGATTGTACACTGACGGTTCTTTCAATATTATCGTGTGAATTGGTTAAATCTTCTTCCGCTGAACCCATTACAAAGCGTCCACCTTCAATGAATACAAGGTTTGGACCTTGAGGCTGTCCTTTAAAGTCCGGAACTTGAAAACCATCATCTTCATTGTATGCAAGGCCAGTCGCCGTACTTTCCTGGCCAGGGTTCGCTGCCGTAGGATACTTGTCTTTCTTACACGATGCTAATGCTAGCAGCAGGGAACCTGCCAACATAACATGTGTAGTTGAACGCCAGAGCTTATTCATAACCTGTTTTTTGTTAAATAATGAATTATATTAAACACTTATTTTCAGAATTGTTTCTCATCAGATTTCTAGGATCCAGATAACTTTTAATTATAAGAGAATCTATATGATACAACAACTATTAAATACACTTTTAATTCTGCTACGAAAATGCACGGTTTTCGTGGAATAATAAATTGATTACCGAAAGAAAATCGATGTATGTAATAAAAATTAAAATTCCGTAAAATAAATTTTGGCAGATAGGGTGCCTCTATTTTTCCAAACCAATCACATCTATCAAAAAAGAGCAGAGGTAAATTGGAATCTTACCTTAACTTATCGTAAATCAATCTGTTTCTGCTATTTGAGCTGACTATATAGTCAAAATAGAGTCCAGACAAAAATACGGTTTTGTTACATAGATTAACGGAATCTATAGTTAATTTAGTCTTCCTAAGACGTGCAATTTTAAGATTTTGTTACAAAAATTGCAGCATAGTCGGATGGACGTTTTGTTTAATCTCCAATGGAACGAATATTACCTGCCTGATATTGCCTTTTTTGTATCCAATATTTTTCTGAAACACAAATGATCGTCTGATTTTTCTGTATCTAGAATGGATAGTAAAGGTATAGAGAAAAAGATATTGTATGAGTTAAACTATATAACCATTTTAGCTTTTTCATCTATTACAGATAATATCTCCTTAGCCTGACTAATAGATTTGATTTCATCAAATATTAGGATGAGTTTGTCCTTTGCCTCTTTGAGTCTGCACTTTCTTGGATTTTGTTGAATATAATGTAAAATATTACCAAAAACATCAGACTTAAAATATTTTTCGTTGTCTGCAGGGACAAAATAACCCTTCATAGTTCCGTTTTTCAGGGTTAGTTTCTCAAAACCTAATCTCTCTGCTATCCATCGAAGCCGGACCATTTCAATTAGATCTTTTACTTCTTCTGGCATCTGTCCAAATCGATCAATTATTTCGGTTGTAAACTTCTCCAACTCTGTTTCCTCTTTGATGTTATCCAGTTGTGAATAGAGGTTTAGTCTTTCTGAAATACTGGGTACATAGGTCTCCGGAATAATAATAGACAGATCAGATTCAATGACACAATCAGTTATCAATTCTTTTACATTGATTTCATCCGCAAAGAGCTCTTTGAACTCTTCTTCCTTCAATTCCTGAATAGCATCGTCTAATATTTTATGATACGTTTCAAAGCCCAAATCTGAAATAAATCCACTCTGCTCTGCTCCTAATAGATTTCCCGCTCCGCGAATATCCAGATCTCGCATTGCTATTTTGAATCCATCTCCCAGATCTGAGAATTCCTCAAGAGTATGTAGTCTTTTTCTCGAATCAGAACTCAGTGCGGAAGGAGGAGGAGTTAACAGGTAACAATAGGCTTTGCGATTGCTTCGGCCTACACGGCCGCGCATCTGATGAAGATCTGCCAATCCAAACTGATGAGCTCTATCAATAATAATAGTATTCGCATTTGGAATATCCAGGCCAGATTCAATAATATTGGTAGAAAGTAATACATCATACTCTCCATCTATAAACTTAAGCATGGTTTTTTCAAGTTTACTTCCTTCCATCTGCCCATGAGCTACACCAATTTTTGCATCAGGAACTAATCGTAAAATAGTATCGCCAAGTTCAACTATATCGTTAATACGATTATGAACAAAAAACACTTGACCTCCCCGGCGTAGTTCTTCACTGATCGCATCACGAATCATTTCCTCGCTAAATGTCTGAACTTCTGTAGTTACCGGCTGGCGGTTTGGTGGTGGCGTTGCGATAATAGAAAGATCACGGGCTCCCATCAAAGAGAAATGAAGAGTACGGGGAATCGGAGTTGCTGTCAATGTGAGTACATCTACATTCACTCGCATTTCCTTTAATTTATCTTTGGTTTTGACACCAAATTTTTGCTCCTCATCAATAATCAGGAGTCCCAGGTTTTTAAATTTAACATCACTTCCTACAAGCCGGTGTGTTCCTATGAGAATATCTATACTGCCATCCGCTACTTTTTGTAGTGTTTCCTTGATTTGTTGAGTAGTTTTAAATCGATTGACATATTCTACCCGAACAGGAAACTTTTCAAGTCGTTCTTTAAATGTTTTGTAATGCTGCATGGCAAGTACAGTAGTGGGTACCAGTACCGCTACTTGTTTACCATCTGTAGCGGCTTTAAATGCTGCCCGAATAGCAACCTCTGTCTTCCCAAAACCAACATCACCACATACAAGCCTGTCCATAGGATGAGCCTGCTCCATATCTTTCTTCACATCTGCAGTAGCTTTGGCTTGATCTGGCGTATCCTCATACAAGAAAGAAGATTCTAGTTCAGCTTGTAAGAAGCTATCTTTGGAATAGGCAAACCCAGGTGCTGCTTTGCGTTTGGCATACAGGCTGATAAGTTCTTTGGCAATATCCTTGACCTGTTTCTTGATCCTGGATTTCTTATTTTCCCATTCTGGTGAGCCAAGTTTGCTCATCTGTGGGGGATTGCCATCCTTACCTGTATACTTTGATATTTTGTGAAGCGAATAAATACTCACATATAAGAGATCATCATCTCTAAATACAAGTCTGATCGCTTCTTGTTGGCTGCCATTCACTTCTATCTTTTCCAATCCGGCAAACCTTCCAATACCATAGTCAATATGTGTGACATAATCACCTGGCTGCAAAGTCCGCAATTCCCGTAGGGTCATTGCCTTTGATTTAGAAAATCGTTCTTTTGCCTTGTATCTATGGAACCGATCAAAAATCTGGTGATCTGTATAACAGGCAATTTTAATATTATGATCTATAAACCCTTCCCGAAAGGCAAGGTTCAGAGATTGATAATTAATATAAGGGCTGATTTCCTGGAAAATAGTATTCAAGCGTTCATGTTGCCTGATTGAATCTGCTGCAATGACATTGACGTAACCATGGGTAAGGTTATCCTGAAGGTTTGTTGCTAAGAGATTAAAGTCTTTATTAAAGGATGGTTGAGCAGAAGCAGGGTATTCTATCTTTTGTGCATTCTTGAAATAAAATTTTTTCCCGAATTCAATAACACGTTTTTCTTTTAGCTGATTGAGAAAATTGCGTCGGGTATCAAATAATTCTCCTGGTTCTGAAATAAGCTTGGGCTCTTTGGTTGCTTCATATGTTTCAGTTGCTTTCTCAAAATATTTATCAATTACTTCTAATGTAAGCTCTATATCCTTTGCCCAAATTCCAGCATCTTTAGGAAGAAAGCTCAAAAAAGTTTCTCTTGATTCAACTATTATCTTGCTTTGTATATTAGGAACGATAGATACTTGTGATGCGGTTGCAACAGATAATTGAGTATCAGGATTAAAAGTACGTATACTTTCAATTTCATCACCAAACAATTCAATCCGATAGGGGAGATCATTTGCAAAAGAGAAAACATCTACAATACCACCTCGAATAGAAAATTGTCCAGCTTCATAAACGAAATCCGTTTTATCAAAATCATAGCTAAGCAAGAATTCAGCAATAAAATTGGTATCCAGTTTTTCACCTACACGTGCGACAAAAGTATTTTGTACCAGTGATTTTTGACTAATTACTTTTTCTGTTAGTGCTTCCGGATAGGTAACAATAAGCTCATGGCCTCCCATACTCAGTTGACTCAGTACTTCTGCTCGACGGAGTATATTGGCATTGTCCGTTTCTATAAATTGATATGGCTTTCTATATGAGGTTGGAAAAAACAGAATTTCTTTATCTGGCAGTAAATTTTGAAGGTCATTTAGAAAATAAGCGGCTTCTTCTTTCTCATGTAAGATAAATAGATGAGTTTGTGGCTTTCTAAGATATAAAGCTACTGCCAATACTGCGTCGAGGCTTCCCACTATCCCTTTGCATTGCAAATGCACGGGATTTTGAATATTATATGCGAACAATCTTTCAATAGTCTGTATCAGACTGTCTTCGCGGTATAACTGAAGAAAATCTTTACTCTTCAATGTCGTAAATAGTAGATTGAAATTACAAATTTATAAAAGAAAGAGGAATGCTGCTTGATAAGAGCAAGGAAAACATACCTCAATTAGTTAATATCAACGGTTTTACAAATCTATTGTTAAATAGATCTTAAACGTAAAGCAGTCATACTTGTGGTATTTTATTGAAGTCAATGAGTGGTTTTTACAGATGGTGTACTAGCTCTTCAAAAAAATGTGTTTATTTTCCTCAAGAACGTAAATGAATAAAACAAAGTTCTGACTTAGTTTTGTTATGTTTGTACTATAAATAGTGCTTTTTTGGGGTAACTTATTTTTTACAGTTATCGCAAAAACGAGATGTATTGAAATAATGATTTTTTGTAAAAAGTTGCTTGAAATACCTGATAGAATAGAAAGAAAAAAAATATTCTTACAAGTAACCTTAGAGGTGATAATTGCACAAACGCCTATGAACTTATTAACTTTCAGAAACAAAACAGAAAAAGTCAGGAAGATGTAGTAAATGTTAACAGATAGCAGGTATGACTAAGACAGATTTGATAAAAAACAGAGAGAGAATAAATAATAAAAAAAAATTAGTATACTTGGATCGCAAAATTATAACTTATTGTAAAACAAGATGTTTGTATATACTAATAGATAAGTCTTTCATTAAAATATAATGTTTTATCAATATATTGGCTGATTTAATGGTTTCTCAGGCCGGAAATACTTTTTTATTTACATACTTTTATTGAAGACGTTTACATCCGAACCTGATAAACAATACTCCTAATAACATACGTTTTTACTAATTTAATTACTATGGCAAAGCTCAAAAATATTATCAAGCAATTGTCTCCGGAAGATTACGATGCCATCTATAACCAGTTGATGACAAGTAATGCTGAAAAATCAGCTTACCTTCTAAAGTTCATGCGTGAGAAACAATTGTCTGATAGTAAGATTATGGAACAACTTGACGTAAATACCAATGCGTATTATACGTTGCGTTCACGCCTGAATCAAAAAATTGAAGAATATCTTCTTCAACAGATGGAGAGTCCGCGTACAGACTTGTTGAAGAAAGTTGCCAATATTACTGAAATCCTTTTTACAAAAAAGAGGGCTATTGCCGTAGCAACACTAAAGAAACTAGAGAAAGAATTGTTGGACTATGATCTTTCTAACGAATTAACGATTATTTATAAAAGTCTTAAAAAATTACACATCAATTCGCCTGACTTCTACAATTACTCTCAAAGTTATAACCGTCATGTGGCCTACATGTTGGCCATAGATAAAGCTGAAGATTTATTATCAGAGTATTTCAAAAAATACGGTAACTATACTCTTTCTGGTACAGAGACTGAGAAACTAGAGTTGACTTACCTCAACAAAGAGATGGAAAACGTGTGTAAGTTGTATCAATCACACCGTTTGTATGTGTATCAGAACTGTATGAGTATTTTCCATCGTTTGTTTGTGGAAAATACAGAAGATCTGGACGATGATCAGGAGCCAATTGAAGACGTATTGAATAATGTTGAAAAGATATTCCAGCAATATAATCTGGATACAGTATACTATCACTTGAAATTAGTATTCGAATTTTTAAAACTGGAATACTATACACACTATAAGGTATATAAGAAAGCTGAAAAATACTTTGACGAGGTAAACGATGCTGCTAGTACGTTATTAACCAACTACAGTTTATATACATATCCGGCACAATTCCTATTCACTAAGATACAGCGCCATATTCGCTTGGATACAGAGCAGACGATGTATGATGAAAACGAAGGTTTATTCCAGGATTATGAAGCCGATGCCTATGACTTACCAAAGTATACAGGATATGTAGTATATAGAGCTGTTTGCTGTTATTACTCTAAAAAATATGATGAGGCAGCGCGTTGGGTTAATAATCTGTTGAATGAAATGAGTTTGAAGAAGTACCCAATTGCCCATTTGGAAGTAAAGTTGCTGCTAGCATTGCAATATTGTTTGCTGAATGATTATGAATTATTTAGTCAGCTTCTTAATAGTATCCAGCGTCAGATTCGGATTATGGGTAAAGATGAGTGTGAGCATATGCTTGTTTTTACTAAGATTATGAAGACTTCCTTATATGATAGCAAAAACGGAAAAGCTGCTAAGATTCGTGGATTAATTGATAAATTACAAAAAATCAATGTAAAAGGTTTTACTGTGATTACATTGATTAAAATGGATGAAAGCTTTGTTGCAAGATTATCTTCATAAAAGACTATTGTTATTCCTATTAACATCAAAGCCTCTAACTGCTTTAAAGTTAGAGGCTTTGGTCTTTTATATAATCAAGTACAACTTATCAGTTTTTAACTAATGATTCTATTTTAGATGGAGGGCACATAAGCAAAGCTGGAACGAGAAGAATGGCAGCTATAGTAAGAATTTGAAAGTGCTGCAATACATCGTAAATGTATCTTCCAATGATATCGCTCCCAATTATTGGTGTAAAGAAAAAGGATGCTAAAATAAATATTCCCAAAGGGAAGTATATCTCTTTGCTTCTTTGAAATTGAAAATGTATTATAAAATAATAAAGGAGATAAATAATAGCGGGAAACAAATAAATGTATGCATATTTTTGCTGGTGAGGAAACAATAGTGGAGTGCAAATGAACAGATATGTATATTCCCAGTAATCTTTTAAGACAGCCACGTTTTTTTTAAATGGAAGTGTTCGGAGAAATACGAGTGTAAATACTACAAAAAGTAATCTTACACAATTTAATACTAACTGTGTGACCTCATAACTAAGATTAATAAAATTACGTTTAATAGGAAGTCCACCTACTGTATCAGTAATATATACAGGAACCAAACTGGATAAGCTATGGACACCAAGTCCGGCTTCAATAGTATGTTCACTATTTGAAGGATTTATAATTTTCCACCACTCAGTTAACAGAAATTGATTGTATTCAATACCTAAAAAGATTGCAGGCAGATAGAGCAAACACAGAAAAACAATAATTGCTACAGTAAAACCTTTAAATTCTCTACGAAATAAAAGATAGGGTAAAAATAGAATAGGAAGCAATTTTATATTTGTTGCAATACCCAATAATATACCTCCCTTTATATATTTATCTTCTTTGAATAAATGAAGGCTTTCAAGTGTTGCCCATAATAAGAATATTGTTACCTGAATCATTGAAAAGTTGTACATAATAAAACGTACAATTAAGAAGAATGCTAACAATACCCATCTCAATTTGTTTTTTTGAATAAGAATCTCTTTATCAAAATAAGTAGTGGATAATTGCCAAATACGATAAAGCCAAAATGCTGAGAGAAGAGACCATATAGTTTCGGAAATAATAAAAGGAAGAGAAGAAAAAGGACTTAATACTAAGGCAAAAAAAGGACTATAATAATATTGAAGGCCTTTGAAGAAAGGAGGCTGATAAATATTTTCAAAGTTTTTTAACCTCCGTGCTGAATCCAAATATACATCAAAGTCACCGCCATCTGTTGCTGTTATAATGCAACAAATAAGGACAAATAGTAAAAAAATGGTAGTGCCTATCGTCTTTTTAGTAAATGCTGTTTGAGAAAGTATTTGCATACGACTTGTCTTGTAAAGGAATTTGGATATATAGTATTTGTAGGTAAAAAATAGCTATCAATAAAAAAACCTGTACTCATATTGAATACAGGTGGGTTTTGTATCTGGCAGGATACTGTCTTTAGATTCCTAATTTTTTCAGACTATCCTGGGTGAGAGGTTTATTTACGTATTTTTTTACATAATCATATTTCTTGGATTTGCTCATATCCTGTGGATTTATTGAAGAAGTGAGCATCACGATTTTGCAATATTCTTTAGTCTCTTTTGATAATTTCTCAAATTCATCCAGAAACTGGAAGCCATCCATCAAGGGCATATCTATATCCAGAAAAATTAACTCAGGCAAGGTTACATTATTAGTTACGGCAGCAATTTTTTCCATATTCTTCAAAAACTCGATTGCACTTTTTCCACCAGTATGGGTAAAAATATGCTTGGCAATACCTGCCGATTCAATAATCTTCTGGTTTATGAGGTTATCAATCTCATTGTCGTCAATCAACATAATGGTGTTGAACCTCTGAGTATTTTCTGCCATAATAAAAACTATTTTAATGCGTCTTGGTTTAAAATCGGTTACAAGGTATAATATTCAGTAACAATTCCAAAGTTTAATTTTTGCCAAATCATTACAAGGTGAGAAAATTACCTAAAAATAAAGTTAATATTTATATTGTTGATAGTCAGATAATTAGTGGGTGCTTTTTTTTCAAAAATATGGTTTTTTAAACATTAATTGCAAGGAAATTACAAAAAAGAGGTAATATCTATACATTTATTCATCTGATTCACAAATACTTTATTGGAATATAGGTGAAATGATTAAAAGGGGAAGGAGAGAACTTTATTGAATAAAAGACAGCCTTCTCCCTCTAAATTTTGACCATATACTTAAAAAAGTATTATACTTCAAATGTAATGCCTTGAGCAAGAGGGAGTTCGTTGCTGTAATTAATAGTGTTTGTTTGACGACGCATATAGGCTTTCCATGCATCAGAGCCGGATTCTCTACCTCCACCAGTTTCTTTTTCTCCTCCGAAGGCTCCTCCTATTTCAGCACCAGAAGTGCCTATATTGACATTTGCGATACCACAATCCGAGCCCGCATATGACAGGAAAATCTCCACTTCGCGCAAATCAAGTGAAAAAATAGCAGAGGATAAGCCTTGCTGTACATTATTCTGAATTGCTATAGCATTTTCAAGGTTACCTTTGTATTGAATAAGGTATAAAATAGGCCCAAATGTTTCCTCCTGAACTATTGCATAATCATTTTGTGCTTCTACTAATGCTGGTGTTACATAAGTTCCTGTACTGTATTTCTCTCCTGATAAAATTTCTCCACCAGCCAGGATTTTACCACCTGCTTTCTTTACTTCATTAAGTGCTTGAGTGAAATTTTGAGCAGCCTGTTTATCAATAAGCGGTCCTACAAGGACTCCATCCTCCAATGGATTACCAATAGGTAATTTAACATAGATACTTACTAACCGCTCTACAACTGTTTGATAGATTGATTCATGTATAATTAATCTTCTTGTAGATGTACAACGCTGGCCACATGTTCCTACAGCACCAAAAGTTACGGCTCGTATTGCCATTTCCAGATCTGCATTGGGAGTAATGATGATCGCATTATTTCCTCCAAGTTCCAGTAATGATTTTCCTAAACGATTGGCAACAGTTTCACCAACTTTTCGTCCCATCCGAGTAGAACCTGTGGCTGAAATAAGAGGAACTCGTTTGTCTGATGCAAGACTATGTCCAATAGTTGCATCTCCCAATATCAGATTGAAAATCCCTTCTGGTAAGTTGTTTTCTGTAAGCACTTTGCTTATAATCCGCTGGCAGGCAATAGCACTCAAGGGAGTTTTTTCAGATGGTTTCCAGATACAAACATTTCCACAAACTGCAGCCAACATAGCATTCCATGACCAGACAGCAACAGGAAAATTGAATGCAGAAATAATTCCAACGATCCCTAATGGATGATATTGCTCATACATACGATGGAGAGGCCTTTCTGAATGCATTGTTAATCCATACAATTGTCTGGATAGACCAACAGCAAAATCGCACACATCTATCATTTCTTGAACTTCGCCCAATCCTTCCTGGTAAATTTTTCCCATTTCATAACTGACCAAACGACCAAGAGCCGTTTTATGTTTACGAAGCTCATCTCCAATCTGACGTACTATCTCTCCTCTTTTGGGGGCGGGTATCTGTCTCCAGTGTATAAATGCTGCTTCTGCTGTTTGAACCACATGATTATATTCATCTGGTGTAGCCCATTGTACTGAGGCAATGAGTTTGTTATCGACAGGAGATAATATTTCCTTTTGTTGATTAGATAAAGTGGGACCCCATTTTAAACCAGTACTATATGCTGGGTTATGAGAATCTATATTCAATTGTTTCAAAAAATCCTGCATAAGATAAATAAGCTTGATAGTAGAATAATAATAAAATAAATTTTAGGTTGTCAAAAATACATGATTCATCCCAAATTTTAACCAGAGAATCGCCTGCCTGAGCAATATGTACTGGATTCACATCAAAGAAAGATTTGCGTTTAATTCATGGCAAAAGTTTTGTTGCGCATAGTTTACTACAGCTATTTGCTTGCGGTGAATTCCGATCAGATATTTTTTTTGCCATGAGATATGCACAAGAGACAAAGTGAGCGGAGTTCCGGTCAAAATAAAATCTGTGATTAGTTATACACAGCAACAAAAATGATCGGAGTTGTGATTAAAGGCAAAACAGCTATCAATAAAACTCAATCTACTCATTGATGGAGGAGATTGCCTTGCCCTTGCTAAAAAATAGTTTGCACGAAATTCTGCGCAGATAAAAAATCAGCTTTACAGGAGTCTTGTCCTTACATTTTGGAATGACTCCTGTAACTTAAGACAGCTCTAGGGAGCTATTGCATGATAGCCTTTAGTACCATTTGGAAATACTCCTTCTACTACTATAGCACGCTGACTGTTGTTAATAATTTTAAAAACTTCTTCAGCAGAATTTACTGGCTGACTATCCATTTCAGTAATGATAAAACCTACCCGTATCCCTGCATCTTTTATACGACCATCTGCTATTCGGACAATTTTTACCCCATTGCCAATGCCCAAAGATTTTTTCTCCTGGGAACTAGCCGGCGCCATATCGGCTCCAAATATATTTATTGTTTTAGCAAATTTAGGTTTAGGCAATAAGGTATTTCCATTACTATTACGTAATGTAACCCATGTTTTTTGTTCTTGTCCTTCTCGTTCAACCCACACAGCTATCTTGTCACCAGGATGATAAGTACCTACAATACTTTGTAGTTCTGTCATAGAATTAATAGCATAATTATCTATTTTGAAGATGACATCTCCTGATCTGATACCTGCAGCCTGTGCGGCACTTTGTTCATTTATATCCTCAACTAAAACTCCCCTTACTTGTTTTAGGCCATTCTCTTTTGCTTCTTTTGCGTCAACGTCCCGAATATGTACACCCAATAGTGCTCTCTGTACAGAGCCATAATGAAGCAAATCATCCATTACTTTTTTGGTAAGTGAGACAGGAACAGCAAATGAATATCCTTGTGATATACCAGTGTTTGAAGCTATGGCTGTGTTAATCCCCATAAGCTCCCCACGCAGATTAACTAACGCTCCACCACTATTACCAGGATTTACAGCAGCATCTGTTTGAATAAAGGACTCAATTTGTAGATTGTCTTTGTCTTTTAATATATTGATGTTCCTTCCTTTTCCACTTATAATACCAGCTGTAACAGTAGAGGTTAAATCAAAAGGATTACCTATTGCAAGAACCCACTCACCTACATGTAATTGATCCGTATTTCCATATCTGACAAAAGGAAGATTCTCTTCTTCAATTTTTATCAATGCCAGATCAGTTGTAGGATCTGTTCCTATTACAGTACCACTATAACTACGTTTATCTTCCAGAATAACTTCTATCTCAGAGGCTTTTTCAATTACATGGTTATTAGTTGCAATGTAGCCATCTGGTGAGATAATTACTCCTGATCCTGCAGACTCTCTAGGAATAGATCCTTTGAATGGTCCATCAAAACCATGAAAGTCATGAAACCAATCATCAGAACCTTCCTCATTCTCGTCGCCAGTTTCAGGTGAAGAGATACTCAACTGCTCATATCTTGTTTTAATATGTACAACTGCGGGCTTTACTTTTTCTGCGGCATATACGAAATTAAGTCCATCAGGTACTTTCACAGAAAAAGAGGTATCAGTTTTGTGATTAGATACAGGGGATGCAAAAAAACGATTCTGCTTTTGTTCAATTGTCTCATTTTCGATTTCAGGAAATAGCATTTTATAACCAGTTAATGCCACAACGCCCCCTAATAGAGAGGACAAAAACAAACTAATAATATATAAACGCAGATTCATCAGGCAAAAAGAAAATAGGATGGATAATAAAACCAATTGCGGAGTTTAATCTACTAAAGCTCGCATTTCATTAAACGTGTATAGTTATCTTCTAATTATATACATAAGAATAAATGAATAGTTAAGTTTATAGCATTTATGAATAAAGTGATATAAAGTCTATACATGAAGTAGTAAGTAATCTACCGATAAGAAGAATGAAAAGCAAGAAAGAACTCCAATTTTCAGTAGAGGAAAGACTGGACTATAAAAAAATATGTAATTTTTTTTAACGCATAAGTATTTGTTTATTAGGCATTTGTCTGGTTTTCGTGGCTGTGGCAAGAAAAAATATTAAAAAAAACAGGGCTACCTCTTGACAAATATAGGTCCTCTTATTAGTTTTGCAGCCCTGTTAATCCCGAATAGCTCAGTCGGTTAGAGCATCTGACTGTTAATCAGAGGGTCGCTGGTTCGAGCCCAGCTTCGGGAGCCCTACAAACCACATCTTTAGAAGATGTGGTTTTTGTTTTTAGACCTAACAACTTCATAAACTCTTATGTTGTAGTTTCAAGTGTTTATCTTTTCTGGATATGGCCCTCATTTTAAGTATCGAAACTTCTGTCAAAGCATGTTCTGTGGCATTGCACCAATCTGGTAAATTACTTGCGATTTCTCAGTTTCTAGTAGAAAAGGCCACATCACAGATATTGACAGTTGCAATTGAACAGATAATAAAAGATTTGGGATATAGCTTGAATAATTTAGAGGCCATTGCTGTTGCGAAAGGACCTGGTTCATACACAGGGTTGCGTATAGGAATTGCTACTGCCAAAGGACTTTGTTATGCATTGCAGGTGCCTTTGTTAGCTGTTAATACACTTGAGGTAATGACAGAAGATGTAAAACGCTTTTTTTCTATGAGTGAATATCTGTTTTGTCCCATGATAGATGCCAGAAGAATGGAAGTGTTTTGTGCTATATATAATAGAATGGGAGAGGTTATTGCACCTGTTGAAGCAAAGATTATTGATGAGAACTCTTTTATTGATCTCTTAGTTAATAAGAAAATACTCTTTTTTGGTGATGGAGCTATAAAGTGTAAAGATAAGATAACCCATCCAAATGCCATATTTATAGATACTATTATCCCTTCAGCAGTATATGTAGGGGAGATTGCCTGGAAATTTTTTCAGACCAACCAAGTAGAGGATGTTGAAACATTTGAGCCTTTTTATTTAAAAGAATTTGTAAGTACTAAACCTTTATCATAAAATAAAGAAACTGGTTATGGATGCAGAAGCAGAGATTGTAAATCGAGTTGCTAATAGTGGATTACTTACATTAGATCTAGCAGATTATTATCATCCAGGGGAGAGGATAATATATGATTTAAAAGATAATTTGTTTCAGGGATTAATATTAAAAGAAAAAGATTTTCGCCAATTTCTTAAAGAACATGACTGGAGCATCTATAGTGGGAAGAATGTAGCCATTCTATGTTCTGAAGATGCTATCGTTCCAGTGTGGGCTTATATGCTTCTTACTAGTTATCTTGAGCCTTATGCTAATAAAGTTGTTTTTGGAGATCTTCAAAGTTTGGAGCAAGCTCTGTTTCAGGATGCACTTTCAAAAATCACACTTGAAAATTATATAAATGCTAAAGTTGTCGTAAAAGGGTGTGGTGATCTACCTATACCTTCATATGCTTATGTAGAAATTACCAGATTATTACGTCCAATTGTACAAAGTATTATGTATGGTGAGCCTTGTAGTACTGTTCCTATATATAAGAAGCCCAAAAACAGTTAGTTATTATTTTTCATTTAGTCTGTGCAGAAAAATATTTCACAATTATTTTGGAGAAAAGGATTGGGGTATATACTTTTGTAACCCTGCTCGCAAATAAAGAGTCAAAGACGAGCAGCGTAAGAAAAAAAAGAAGAAAATAAATTTTAGATTTTTCTTGCAGCAATCAAAAACAACTTCTACTTTTGCATCCCGATTCGCTGACAAGGCGAAGAAAGAAATAAAAACAGAAGAAGTAGGATAAAGTAAAGGATAGAGGCAGTAAGGAAGTCAAGTAGTGAAAAAATAAAAAAAATAAATTTTCACAAACGCTTGACAGAAAAGAAAAAGAAACGTACCTTTGCATCCCGATTCTGAAAGAAGAAAAGACAAGAGTGGTAAAGTAAAAGTAAGAGTCCAAAATAAGAAAACCAAATTTTATACAGGTTTTTTTGAGAGTGAACAAGAAGTAATACCTGGTTAACTAGGTCTATCTTCCAAAAGTGGAAGAGAAGTTCTTTGAGTGATTGAAGCAAAAGATAGCAAGCAAATAAAGCAAGGTAAGGTTTGCAGAAAGGTTACTTTGAGAAAAGTAGCTAATCGAGCAAATCATCAACTTGATTCCTTTAATAAGAGAGTTATCGGGACAGACACTGTCCTTTAGCAATAAAGGACAAAACTTCATATACTATGGAGAGTTTGATCCTGGCTCAGGATGAACGCTAGCGGCAGGCCTAATACATGCAAGTCGAACGGGTAGCAATACCAGTGGCGCACGGGTGCGTAACGCGT